>JAFDFO010000145.1 GCA_019309815.1 Deltaproteobacteria bacterium | reverse complement strand
GTACCACGTCTACAGTGAAATCACGGGTGCCTACCGAACTGCCGCCTGAAATCAAGACCATATCCGTCTCGGCAAGAGCATTCTTCAACAGGGCGTGTAGTTCATCAAAGTTATCCCTGGCAATCCCAAGATAGAGGGGAACTCCGCCCGCTATCCTGATGAGACCAGCCAAGGTATATGCATTGACATCGCGCACCTGGGAGAGGTCTGGTGTTTGCTCCACGGGTACGATTTCATCCCCGGACGAGAGGATGGCCACAATCGGCTGCCTGAAGACCGGAACTTGACTCACACCGAGCGCTGCCAAAACCCCTATTTCCTGTGGGCGTATGCGGCTTCCCTTTGGGAGGACCTGCTCCTCTCCGCGGAAGTCTTCGCCAACTTCCATGACATGCTGAAGGGGAGCCGCGCTCTTGAAAACCTCAAGCGTGTGCTCATCAAGGGTCTGGGTGTGTTCTACCATAACCACGCTGTCAGCCCCGTCAGGGAGCATCCCGCCCGTCGCGATCTGGACTGCCTCACCGGGCCGAACGGAAACATCAGGCACCTCTCCCATGTCGACGGCCCCGACGATTCTGAAAAGCGCAGGCATGCTATCTGAAGCCCCAAAGGTAGATCGGGCCGGGACAGCATAGCCATCCATAGTCGCACGATTGAATGCCGGGAGATCGGTCTGAGACACGATGTCCTGGGACAGGATGCGCCCCACGCACTGATCGAGAGTGAGCACTTCCTCATCGACAGGCGGAAAGGTGCGAGTCAGCTCCAGCACAGTCTCCAAGGGGGTAACTTTGAAGAATTCCTTGCCGGTCATAAGCCCTCGATTCTCCCCGCATGATTGTAGATGACCATGCGTTCCTTCCTTGCACGTCCAACGAGGGTCATATTCGTTCTTCTGGCCAGGTCAATGGAGAACCGTGTGGCAGCTGCTCTGGATACAAGGATGGGTACCCCAAGCCTTATCGTCTTCAAGAGAATCTCTGAGGCGATTCGGCCTGTAGAGACAATGAGTTTGTCATGGGTCGGAATACCCTCCAAGAAACACTCACCGCAAATCATGTCTATGGCGTTATGCCGGCCTATGTCTTCCCGGAAGATGAGGATCCCCTCCGGTGTTGCAAGCGAGGCATTGTGGCATCCTCCCGTGGCCCTGTACAGGGTCGAACGCTCGTCCAGTTCGGCGGATAGCTGCAAGATCTGTTCGGGTGTCACACTCAGCTCTGCTGTAACGGTTGTCGAGGCTATGGTTTCAACGTTGCGCTCAAAATTCGTCCCTTTCCCGCACCCGGATGTGATAGAGCGCCCCAAACGTTGGTTCTCGAAAGGATCGTGAGATGTCTCAACAGACACCCGACAGATTTGAGAAATCCCACAGCCAAGAATTTGGGGTGTTTGCCCGTACACAACAGGGTCACTATCTCCTTTCCGTTGAGATAGATGGCTAAGGGAACTTCCTGAATGGCGGTCAACTGAGTCTCCCGGAAACTGCCTTCCGAGAACTCAGCAACATCATAGGTGAAAGCGTCTTTCATGGGCTTTGCCTCACATAGGTTCCACTTCTACCCCCGGATTTCTTGAGCAGGCAAACTTCAGAGATGGCCATGGTACGGTCGTACGATTTGCACATGTCATATATTGTCAGGGCAGCAACTGACACGGCTGTCAGGGCTTCCATTTCCACCCCGGTCTGTCCCACCAGGCGGGCAATCGCCTCTATGCGTACGCCGTGGATGTCGGGATCCGGGAAGAAATCGACTTGCACGTGGGTAAGGGAGACCGGATGACACATAGGGATAAGTTCTGCAGTCTTTTTCGCAGCCATAATCCCCGCGATGCGTGCAGTTTCAAGGACATTCCCTTTTTTCGTCTTTTGCTCCGTAATGAGAGCCAAGGTCTCTGGCTGCATGGTGATGACGCCCCTGGCCACGGCGTCCCGGGCCGTGGCAGGTTTCTCGGATACGTCGACCATGCGGACTCGCCCTTCGTCGTCCAAATGAGTTAGTGAAGACATGAGTTCTCCTTCCTAAAACCAAGAGACTTGAGTATTGGAGTGATGGAGTATTGAAAAACTGGAGTGTTGGAGTACTGGAGTATTGGAGTACTGGAAAAGACGATCATTCCTATCTTTTTTTCTAATCCATTACTCCATCACTCCATTACTACCCGTTTCTTAATCGCATTCAGCGTGTCTGCAAGCACCGGAATCACGTGGTCTCGCAAGTCACCCGCAACCACAATGAACATCACGTCATCGCCGACTTTGAGCGACCCTTCCCGAATCTCCACCAGGACGTCGATAATCCCCGGCCTTTTCCTCTGTTCAGCAAGGATGGCCTCAAGGGCCTCTCGATCGACGGTGAGCGTCAAGCCGGAAACGTGTCGACCATCCCGGGATGTCTCCCGGACAACACCGTTGTGGCACAGAATCATCCCGACTTTGGGGTAATCCGGGTGGGATTTCACCCTTTCAATGAGGCTTTCGAGTTCCACGCAGCTTCTCCCTTCAACGACCAGCACTTCCAAAAAATCGAATATATGTAAATAGTTAAAAAGTCAATCTCAATCCCCTCGCCACAGGAAACATTGCGCCTTATATGGCATAATTCTGCTTGACAAGCGACAAACATGTCAATAGCGTTTGTCAGTTCGACCAGGACCGGATGTTGTCTTGGTGCAGGCGAAATACTAGCAGATGCGTCCAGGGGAGTCTGGTGCCATGCCGTCAATTGTTTCGATAGTGGGAAATTCAGACGCGGGAAAAACCACGCTCCTGGAAAAGCTCATAGCGGAGCTCACAGCCAGGGGGTGTCGTGTGGGGACGATTAAGCACGATGTCCACGGCTTTGATATAGACCATGCGGGCAAAGACAGCTGGCGTCACAAACAGGCGGGGGCCTCTACGGTAGTCATCTCGTCGCCCAGGAAGGTAGCCGTGGTCAAGGATGCTGAGACCGAAGAGACGCTTGACAGTCTTGCATCCAAGTACTTCCAGGACGTAGATCTCATCCTGACCGAGGGATACAAAAAAGAAGACAAGCCCAAGATAGAGATCTTTCGAAGCCGGGTGCACGAGTCACCCCTATTCCAGGGAGACCAGAATCTTGTGGCCCTTGTTTCTGATGTTGCCCTTGACTTTGATGTGCCCCGCTTTGACCTGGATGATACAAAGGGCTTGGCTGACTTTGTGGAAAAAACATTCCTATCGAAATAGCCCGCCTTCGCTGAAGCTACGGCGCGGCAGGCGCTCCTGTTAGAAATCCTTCACCCAGCAGCAAGACACCTTGGTTAGCCCGTTAGACCCGTTGTGCCGGTTGAGTCGGTACAACAGATGATGTCATTTCGAGCGACTTGTCCGCCGAAGCCTGGTTGGGCGAAGATGGAAGCGCCCGCCCTGGCGCTTCTACTTCGCATAAGCTGCCAGGCCGGTAATCCCGGTCTGGGCCAGGGGTGCGTTGCCTGTTGTGAGCTACCAAGCGGGTAATCCAGGTCTGGGCCAGGGAGAAATCTTATTCACAATAGTGTGAAGGAGCCGTAAGATTTCTCCCTGAGCCTGTCCTGAGCGAAGTCGAAGGGGTCGAAATGACAGAAAAGGCGTGTAGGGGAGGGCTTTATCCGCCTCTGGAGGATTTATGCCCTCCCGCGGGCGGGGATAAACCCCGCCCCTACACACGTTTTGCTCAAAACAACAGTGATTGCCAGACAACTGTCGGTGAACGATGAAAGGATAACCATGTGTGAAACTGCCTAGAGTTAGAAAACCGGCCCAACCACCTACAACATCTTCTCGCAGGCTTTAAGGTCTTCCGGCTTATTAATATTGAAGAAGGAAATGAGTTCGGGGTCGGCTTGTCTGAGGCGCTTCTCTGGAATTTCTTTGACCTTGATCTTTGGGAAGAAGTTCAGAATTCTCGGGTCTCCGTTCCTGAGCTGATCTTCAATCGGCTCGATGCAACGCTTGGAGTAAATGGCGCACAACGGCTGATTACCCTGCTCGGTTACGGGCATAACGACGTCCCACTTGGGCTTGAGCTCGTCTAAGAGTATCCTGATCAATCCGGTTTTCAAAAAAGGGGTGTCACAGGCCGTAATAAAAGCGTACGGCGTTGAGACATGAAACAGTGCTGCATGGATGCCGGTCAGGGAGCTTCGCGTCGGCAAAAGATCGGTTACGATTTTCAAATCCCACGGGAGGTACGCCAGAGGGTCTTTGGTAACAAGCAGGACTTCATCAAAGAGGCCCTCAAAGGCGGTCTGAAGGCGGTCGAGAATCGTCTGCCCCGCCAACGAAAGCAGCGCCTTGTTCTTGCCTCCCATGCGTTTGTTTAAACCGCCTGACAAGATGACTCCGGCACAAGCATGTTTCATCAGAGCAACGATCTCCCGACTGCATAATCACTTAGTTAAACAACTTGATCTTATTGCAAATTTTTACCAGCCCTCCCTGGGAGTGTCAAGGAAAAGGAAAGGGGCAATCGGTGATACAAATCACTGTGATGTCAGAATTTCCCATTGACAAACAACGCAATTGGGCATAGTTGCTTGAGTTTAAAGCAGTGATCAGGAGATTGACCTTTGAAGAAGGGATTCATTAGAATAAACAGGGACCTGTGCAAGGGATGTGGGTTGTGCATTGCAGCCTGCCCTAAGGGAGGGATCAGAATAAGCGACAAGCTCAACATCAGGGGCTACTACCCGGCCGAGTACATTGAAAAGGAAAAGAGCAAGAAACGCAAATGTACTGGATGTGCCCTGTGTGCCATAATCTGCCCTGATATTGCCATCGAGGTGTTCCGTGACTAAACAACTCATGCGTGGGAGTCATGTGATCGGGGAAGCAGCAACGCGGGCGGGGTGTCGTTTCTATGCAGGTTATCCCATAACACCGCAAAACGAGCTTCCCGAGTATATGTCCGGGCGGTTTGGCCGGCTTGACGATGCCATCTTCATTCAGGCAGAAAGTGAAATAGCCGCCATGAACATGGTTATGGGGGCAAGCATGACCGGCATCCGGGCCATGACTTCCTCTTCCAGCCCGGGAATCAGCCTGAAGCAGGAGGCAATCTCTTACATGGCCGGTATGGAACTCCCGGCAGTGGTTGTAAACATCATGCGCGGAGGCCCGGGCCTCGGGAATATTGCCCCCTCCCAACAGGACTATTTTCAGGCCACCAGAGCCGGAGGACACGGGGGCTATCGCACAATAGTACTCGCCCCTTACTCAGGTCAGGAACTCGTCTCGCTCACAATCAAGGCCTTTGACCTGGCTGATGCCTACCTTTCACCTGTTGTATTGCTGGGTGACGGTCTGATAGGCCAAATGATGGAGCCGGTCGTCTTTCCGGAACCGATAGATCCTTCCAAATTGCCAAAAAGGGACTGGATCCTGGATGGTGCAAAGGGCCGAGATACCCGCCTGATTGCTTCCCTCCATTTGGATCCCATCGAGATGGAACAATTCAACTGGAAGCTAGCCAGAAAATATGAGGCCATATGCGAACGGGAGCCCCGGCATGAATCGTATCATCTGGACGATGCCGTTCTTGGTGTGGTCGCCTTTGGCACGGCGGCACGCATTGCCCTGGGTGCTGTGAACCGGGCAAGGGAAGCCGGTTTCAAGGTAGGCCTCTTCCGGCCAATAACCCTGTGGCCCTTTCCCGGAAAGGAACTCCGAGATCTGACTCGCACTGTCAAGCATCTTCTTGTCTTTGAGATGAACCTTGGCCAGATGGTGGAGGATGTGAAGATCAGCGTGGGCGAGCAGGCTACAGTAGACTTTCATGGTCGGCCGGGAGGAGTGATCTCCACGCCCCATGAGATAGCAGACGTCATGACCAAGCTCATATACAGATACGAACTGGATAGCGAATAAGGGTTGCCCATGGCTAAACAGGTATTCAAGAAACCAGAGGCCCTCAAAGACAACATCTATCACTATTGCCCGGGGTGCGGCCACAGCATTATCCACCGCCTGGTGGCTGAAGTGCTCGGTGAACTCGGGATTCGGGAAAAGACTGTAGGCGTGCCGCCTGCAGGGTGCGCTGTGCTCGCTTACAATTACTTCAATGTCGATATGGGGGAGGCCCCTCATGGGCGAGCTATTGCAGTGGCCACAGGGCTCAAGCGAGCCCGGCCTGACCTCGTTGTGTTCACCTATCAGGGGGATGGCGACATCGCTGCTATCGGTACGGCTGAGACGATCCATGCAGCAAACCGGGGAGAACGCCTGACTTCTATTTTTGTAAACAATGGCGTGTACGGCATGACCGGGGGGCAGATGGCACCTACCACACTGGTCGGGCAAACCACAACGACTACTCCTTTTGGACGTGAACCTCTTAAGGAAGGATATCCCCTCGACTTGAGTCAAATGGTGGCTGTTGCAAGAGGAAGCGTGTACATTGAGAGGACAGCGGTCACCTCCCCGAAGAATGTCATCAAGACCAAGAAGGCAATTAAGAAAGCCTTCCAGGTACAGATGGATAACCTCGGGTTCGCCCTGGTTGAAATACTGTCACAGTGCCCCACAAACTGGAAGGTCTCCCCTGTGGAGTCGTGTAGACACGTCGAAGAAGAGGTCGTGAAAAGCTATCCTCTCGGGGTGATCAAGGATACGACACCCAAGAATAAGTAACTTCTTACAACAAAAGAAGAGAGCTACCGCAAATGAGTACGGCCAAAATCATATTCTCGGGATTTGGTGGACAAGGGGTCCTGATGATGGGGTATGTGGTCGCCACGGCGGGTATGCTTGAGGATAAACACGTGACCTATCTTCCTTCTTACGGGGCAGAGGTTCGCGGCGGAACAGCCAACTGCACGGTCACTGTCAGTGATAAACCCATTGCGTCTCCCGTAGCATCATTTCCTGACCTTGCTGTCGTGATGAACACTCCTTCTCTGATGAAGTTTGAGGGCGGTGTAAAGCCGAAAGGGACCGTCTTCCTGAATAGTGACCTTGTTGACATAAAGCCCAAACGCCGCGACATTCAAGTGGTGGCTGTCCCGGCTAACAGTATTTCGGAGCGTATCGGCAATCCCCGTGGGGCCAATATGGTAATGATTGGGGCCCTTGTCCAAAAAACCGGCTTGGTCTCGTTGAAGTCCGTCATTAGTAGTGTAAAGAACATCTTTGAGGCAAAGGGCTCAAAAGTGCACAAGATGAATACGCTCGCCCTCAAGGAAGGAGCAGCGTTTGTGAAGTAATGCTGACGTATCATTAGGGTTAAAGAGGAATCTTATCAATGACTGTGAAGCAAATTGTTGTAGGACTTAAGAACAAACCCGGTGAGCTTTCCCGAATCGTCGGCCAACTATACGAAAACGATGTGAACATTATTGCCTTCTGGGTAGGTCCTGAAGACAAGACCGCGAGCCTTCGGTTCATTGCGAGTGACCCAAAAGCGGCCATTGCGGTTTTGACTGGTTTAGGCTGCAAGGCAAAGACCAAGGATGTCATTGCGGCGCAGGTCCCGGATCACCCGGGCGGATTGAATTCTGTCCTCAAATTGCTGCACTCCGCAAATATCGATATTGTCCACATGTACCCCTCTCTCCAAACCCCGGAGCCGATTCTAGTCCTTGAGGTTGACAAGACCAAGCAAGCCGTAAAGGTCTTGCAGAGCAACTGGATCAACCTCTACGATAAGAAAATCTACAAATTGTAGATCTGCATTTTTGGTCGGGTCGGTTCT
>JAFDFO010000391.1 GCA_019309815.1 Deltaproteobacteria bacterium | reverse complement strand
GCCCCAGACTTGGTCCGCGTTATGTTACGATAGTACTTCGCTTTTGCCGTAACATGATTTTTCCCAAGAAACGGAGTTATTTCTTTTATCTTATTCATTTGACTGTTCTTTTTAACGGCAAACCTCAGGAACACATCGGCATTCATCATCTTCATGGCTGTCAACTTCCATGGTTGAAAATGTGCTCCGAACCTTTTTCCAGCCTGGAAAAGAGGGTCTTCCCCTAAGACTGTATTTCGTAGCATCTCCCCTGCATTATCAAGTATGGAAGTCGACAGAGTGTTGGATATCCAGTAGTCGTCTTGAAACAAGTGCCAGAAACTAAACGGCTCGACCTGATACGGATTGTCTTTCGCAATTATGAAACGGTGGTCGACATCGATGTCTTTGAGGATAGAAGAAAACACTTTTTCAACGCTGCCAAACACCTCAGTTGAAGTGATCAAAAGGCTTTTGAAATTAGCAGTATTTATTTCCCTCGGAAAAACTTCGTCCTTGTCAACGCTATCAAGAGCAATGGCACTGGGGCGAACGTTACAAAGCTTTGATAGCAATTCGTCAGTTTGATAGCAATTCGTCAGTAATGTCTATTTCTGGCTTCATCTCATTATGTCTAACCCCCTCATCTGAATGACGGACTTCGTATCATCCTTCAACAATCAGTATTCCCTACCTCTTTACCAAAAGACAACACTCTTTTCCCACCGACAGAATACTGACGAAAAATCAGCACTCCTACATGGATAATAGGTAGGACCTGAGGTTTGCCTTCTTTGCATGCAAACCCATTTTTACTCTGATGTTCTGTCTGTGAGATTCAATCGTTCTTGTTGAAACGTTGAGTAATTCCGCGATCTCTTTTGTGGTTTTTCCATGCTTGATGAGCTGTGCCGTTTGAATCTCCGTAGGAGTGAGACTGGAATATTTGGAGGACAATTTGTGAGCAAATGGCGAAATAATGTCGTTCAGGTTGGATTCGAGTATGTTGAGGTAGGCGACTTGTTTAGCATCTGAAAGATTCTTCCTCAGTTTTTCCGCGTATGGGACGACAAGTTCTGTGACATTTAACATGATCTTTTCTTCGAGCTCTGTTCTGTCCATGTCTCGTTGTTTGAGCAAAACTCTCAGGGCGCTATTTACCTCCTCAAGCTGAGTGGTGCGCTCTTTTACTCGTTCTTCTAATTCATCGTGGGCCTTTTCGAGCGCTTCACGAGCCAATTTCCGCTCTGTGATGTCAACGAAGACTGCCTGAATTGCAGGCTCTCCACCATATTCAATACGGCTGGCGAACATCTCTACCCAGCGTTTGCGCCCGTCTTTTTTTACGGCCAGAACCTCATACCGAGGTGGAACGGATTTCCCCTGGACTCGATCTTTATAGCGACCCCAGAACATATCTTGATGTTCAACGTCTACAAGTGATACCCCCTGCCCGGGTTCAAGGGATAAGAGTTCTTCAACCGTATAGCCAAGGATATCTGCAAGGGCAGGGTTGGCGAATACTATGCGGGGTGGAAGTCCCTGGGCAATGGCGATTCCTTGCAGAGAATGGTCAACCAGCATGCGATATTTTTCCTCGCTTTGGCGCAAAGCTCCGGCCATCTTTCTGCGCTCCGTAATGTCCCGTGAGACCCCGATGAGGCCGACAACCTTACCATCCCTGAAGACCGGTTTGGTATTGATCTCTACCTCCAGCTTTCCACCGTCCGGCTTGAGATACGCCAGTTCATAAGGCGGCACTTCTTTCCCCTTCATGGCCTCTTCAAAGTTCTTCTGAACGTGATCATGGTCGTCAGAACTGACAATGTCCAGGAAATGCAGTTTTCTGAACTGCTCTATAGACATTCCTGACCTTTGCTCGATGACGCTATTTACAAATGTGAAATATCCCTTGTCATCCAGCATGTATACGCCATCATCAACGTGACGCAGAACAGTCTCACAATTTGAGCCGATCTCCTCCAGTACCCTTGCCATACTGTCCGGCTGGGGTTTCTCCTTGACTGGCTTCTTCACCGTCCGTCCCGACTTCTTACGGGTTCGTTTCTGACTCATCACAGAATCCTCCATCAGCTACAAAGCCAAACGTCTGCCCTCTCGTCATGAAAACCGATTCTTGATTCCCGGTTCACTGCCCCCTGCCACCGATAGGTAGTGGACAACTCCACATACATCGCCCTTAGCACAACTTGTTGGAGAATAGAAGGATTTTCTACGGATGAAATACGAGGGTAAAACTAGTGTTTTTCTGGAGCAGTGTGAAATTATGATCCTTAAACACTATTTGGAAGATGCGGTTTCCAAAGGGGACTTATACGGTGACCATTGATTGGATTTGGTAAGGTGGCCGGGGCGAGAGGATTTGAACCTCCGACTTCCTGCTCCCA
>JAFDFO010000022.1 GCA_019309815.1 Deltaproteobacteria bacterium | reverse complement strand
TCCCTCAGCAGACGATCCACAATAATCTCCAGATGCAGTTCCCCCATGCCTGAAATCAAGGTCTGGCCTGTCTCCTCATCGGATGTTATCTTAAAAGACGGGTCCTCCATGGCAATTTTGCCGAGACCTGCACCCAGCTTTGCTTGGTCATTCTTTGTCTTAGGTTCAATGGCGACTGACATGACAGGTTTCGGCGTAGTCATTGATTCCAGAAGGATGGGGCTGCTCGGGTCACAGAGGGTATCACCGGTAGTCGCACTCCTGAGGCCTATTGCAGCAACGATGTCTCCTCCGTAGACCTCCCGAATCTCTTCTCGCTCGTTGGAGTGCATTTTCACGAGCCTGCCGATCTTCTCCTTTGTCCCTTTGGTCGCATTGAGAACGACATCTCCTGAACTTAGCTTTCCGGAATATATTCGCATGAACGTAAGATGACCTACATACGGGTCGGTCATCAATTTGAAGGCCAGGGCTGAAAACGGAGCGGAGTCTTCTACGGGCCGAAAGACCTCCTCCCCGTTAGAGTCGATGCCACGGATGGGAGGAATATCCATAGGAGACGGAAGATAACTGATGACAGCATCCAAAAGGGGTTGTACCCCCTTGTTCTTGAAAGAAGCGCCGCATAACACCGGTACCCTCTTCAAGGACACCGTTGCCTTTCGAATGCTTGCAGTCAATTCATCCGATGAAATCGGCTCCCCCTCAATGTAGCGTTCCATAACAAACTCATCAACATCGGATAGGGATTCCAGCAGTTCGCCACGGGCTCCCTCTGCCTTCTCTCGAAGCGATAGGGGAATGTCAGCCTCTTCGAAATTGGCTCCGAGGTCCACATCATTGTAAAGGAAGGCACGCATCGAAACCAAATCAACGACGCCTACAAAGTTCTCCTCTTCTCCTATAGGAATCTGGACCACGAGTGGTTCAGTTTTTAGAATGACCCGAATCATCTCCACGCAACGGTCCATATCCGCCCCTGCCCTGTCCATCTTGTTGACAAAAGCAATGCGCGGAACATTGTACCGATCAGCTTGACGCCATATTGTTTCAGACTGCGGTTCTACCCCTCCAACGGCACAGAACAGGGCAACCACGCCGTCGAGAATTCGGAAACTTCTTTCCACTTCAATGGTAAAATCAACGTGTCCCGGCGTGTCTATGATGTTGATACGGTGGTCCTTCCAGAAGCAGGTCGTAGCAGCAGAAGTAATGGTAATGCCCCGTTCTTGCTCCTGTTCCATCCAGTCCATCACTGCAGATCCCTGGTCTACCTCGCCCATCTTGTGAGAAACCCCCGTGTAGAAAAGGATTCTCTCAGTGGTCGTGGTCTTGCCGGCATCAATATGGGCAGCAATGCCGATGTTTCTTTGTCTATTTATAGGGACTAACCGTGCCATTGTTTATGATTACTCACTGGTTATCTATCGTAAGCAAAAGGCTACAACTGACCGATGACCTGTTTGCTTACCATCTGTAATGGGCAAAGGCCTTGTTGGCTTCAGCCATCCTGTGCGTATCCTCTCTTTTCTTCATGGTGGCGCCCCGATGGCCGGCAGCATCCATCAATTCAGCAGCCAACCTCTGCGACATACTTTTCTCCGAACGCTTCCGCGCGAAGGAAATCAGCCACCTTATCCCAAGTGCGGTCTGACGAGTCGAACGAACCTCTACCGGCACTTGGTAAGTCGATCCACCCACCCGGCGCGACTTGACCTCAACGCGAGGCTTAGCATTCTCCATAGCCTTTTCAAAGACCTTCAGGGGTGGCTCCTTGATCTTTGTCTCGATGATTCCTAAAGCATCGTACAAGATTGACTCTGCCACACTCTTTTTGCCATCAACCATCATACAGTTGATGAACTTCGACACCAGCTTACTCTTGTACTTCGGATCAGGCATCATAGGCCGCTTGGAGACTTCTCTTTTTCTTGGCATACTTAGCTCCAGCTATTTATTATTCGTTATTGGCTATTCGGAATTTGTTTTTCGGTTTCATTGAGCATTAGGGATTGAAAACATCCCTGAATTCCGCACTCCGCATTCCCCATTGGATCTACTTCGGTCTTTTTGTACCATACCGTGACCGACCTTGTTTTCTGTCCTGAACGCCTACAGCATCGAGCGTTCCACGGACTATGTGGTAACGTACCCCCGGCAGGTCTTTGACCCGTCCACCGCGAACGAGGACAACCGAGTGTTCCTGAAGATTGTGCCCCACTCCGGGAATGTAGGTTGTCACCTCAATGCCGTTGGTCAAACGCACCCTCGCCACTTTCCTCAGCGCTGAGTTGGGTTTCTTAGGCGTCGTCGTGTATACCCGGGTACACACACCCCGTTTCTGGGGACATTCTTTGAGGGCCGGTGTATTGGATTTCTTTCTCACCCGCTTTCGGCCCTTTCTAACAAGTTGGTTAATGGTCGGCATTGACTTTTCCTCGTAGATATATGTAATTTTTCGCCAAAAGTTGGTGCCCCTCAAGAGGCCTGCAAGCTACAGACAAAAAACTGTATGGCTAACACCTGCGCCTTGCCGTGTCAACCATTTTTTCCCTATTTCCTCAGGCATGAGCGGCCTCATCTTCCTGGCCAACGCTCAAATCTTCCGCAAGTTCCAACTCTTCATCGGCTTCCTCGGACTCCAACGCAATACGGGCCTTTCTATATTGGTTCATTCCGGTACCAGCCGGTATAATTCGTCCCATAATAACGTTTTCTTTCAGCCCCTTTAGGTGGTCGACTTTGCCCGCAATGCTCGCTTCTGTCAGTACCTTCGTCGTTTCTTGAAACGACGCCGCGGAGATGAAACTCTCAACACTAAGCGACGCTTTAGTAATTCCCAGAAGCAGGGGCTTGGCAACCGCAGGGGTGCCCCCGCGAGCTACCACTTCTTTGTTGACCTCTTCAAAGCGTCTCTTTTCCACGTGTTCTTCCAGAATGAAGTCGGTGTCTCCAGGGTTATCAATCTTAACCCTTTCCAACATCTGACACACAATGACTTCAATATGCTTGTCATTGATTCGGACACCCTGTAGCCGGTACACTTCTTGGACTTCGTCCACGAGATATCGCGCCAGATCCCGCTCCCCCTTGATATTTAGGATGTCATGCGGATTCGCCGATCCTCCCATTAAGGCATCGCCGGCTTTAAGGTAATCCCCCTCCAACACGCTGATATGTTTACCCCTCGGAATCAGGTATTCTTTCTTATCCCCGACATCAGGTGGCATCACGGTGACCTTCTGTCTCCCTTTGGCTCCCTTGGAAATACTCACATACCCATCAATCTCGCTTAGAATCGCAGCTTCTTTTGGTTTTCGACACTCGAACAGTTCGGCAATACGTGGAAGGCCACCGGTGATATCCTTGGTCTTCGTGGTCTCCCTCGGAAGCTTGGCTACGACGTCACCGGCACTTACCATGTCGCCTTCAGATACCATCAGAATTGCCTCCACCGGCAGAAAGTACCGGGCGTTCCCCCCAGAAGGGAGTTTGGCCGTCTTGTTCTTCTTGTCCTTTATGGAAATCCTCGGCCGCACATCAGCGTCTTTGTGTTGAACGATGACATGGCTTGCCTTGCCTGTCACAGGATCAACTTTCTCCTGCATGGTCGACCCGGGCAGGACATCACCGAACTTCACCACACCATCCACCTCAGTGAGAATCGGCGTTGTGTAAGGATCCCACGTGACGAGTAAGTCGCCGGGTTTGACCTTTTGGCCGTCTTTGGCTGTGAAGTGGGCACCGTAGATCACGGGATACCGCTCGCGCTCTCGCCCTTTATCGTCCAGAACGGCAAATTCCCCACCCTGGCGATTCATGACCACAAACTCTTTGTTGGCAATCTTAACCGTGTTCACGCCCAGGTATTTCATCCGACCGGCATTAACAGCCCTGCGGTCGACTTGCTGAGCTGCGCTTCGGGCCGTGCCGCCGATGTGAAACGTCCGCATGGTGAGCTGTGTACCCGGTTCGCCAATGGATTGGGCTGCCAGTATTCCGACTGGCGTGCCAACCTCCACGGGCTGGCCATAAGCCAGGTCACGGCCATAGCACTTGCAACAAATACCATCCTCCGTTTTGCATGTCAGGGCCGAACGGATTCTGGCCTTTGTAATACCTGCCTCGTCGATCGCTGCAACCTTTGCTTCGTCAATCTCTTCGTTGGCGTGAACCAGCACCTCATCCGTGTAAGGATCCCGAATATCTTCCAAGGCGACGCGCCCCAACACGCGTTCACCGACCCTCTGAATAATTTCCCCTGCTTCTACAAGGGCCTCCACCTCAATCCCTGTCAGAGTATTGCAGTCCTCCTCAGTCGTCACACAATCCTGGGCAACATCCACGAGTCTACGAGTCAGATATCCCGAATTGGCCGTTTTCAAGGCTGTGTCGGCCAGGCCTTTCCTCGCACCATGGGTTGAACTGAAGTACTGAAGCACGGAGAGCCCCTCGCGAAAGTTGGCCGTAATTGGGGTTTCTATGATCTCACCAGAGGGCTTGGCCATCAGACCGCGCATCCCTGCCAGCTGTCGCATCTGATCCTTACTTCCCCTTGACCCTGAATCAGCCATCATATAGATGGGATTGAAGCTTTCTTGTTCGCCCCGCTTGCCCTTTCTGCCCGACTTCGGCTTACCGTCTTGGTCCTCAAGGGGGGCTACCTTCATCTCCTGCATCATTTCGGTTGCCACACGAGTCGTTGCCTTTGCCCAAATATCGACAACTTTGTTATACTTCTCCCCTCGGGTTATCAAACCCTCTGTGTATTGCTCGTTGATCTGAGCAACCTCTTGTCCGGCCTTATCAATGATTCTCCATTTCTTCTCAGGAATGACCATGTCGTCGACGCATATGGAAATGCCTGCCTGAGTAGCATATCGAAATCCTATATCCTTCAAGCGGTCCGAAAGAATAACGGTCGCCTTGCCCCCGAGGGTTCGATAACAGTAATTGGTCAGGAAGCTAAGGGCCTTTTTGTCCATCACTTGATTTACGAGTTCAAAGGGAAGCTCCACTTTCTTTGCCAAGAGCTTGAAGATGTGATAGTCCCCGTTAGCTTCTACGACGTCACCCACTTCGCCAACGTCAAGAGAAAAGATAGCGTCTATATCGGACGGGCTGACCCCATAAACCTCTTCAAGTTGTTCGCGCAGTACAAATCCCATATCACCGTCTTGAGCACGATCTCTGCTTTTGGAGATCGTCTGTGCCATCTGAACGAAATCCATGCCTTCCTTCAGGTCGGCCATGGCGCTTTTAGCCTCTTTCTCAGATGAAACCTCAATATGAGATAACTGTACAATCGTTTCATGGGGAAGGATTTCTCTAAGTATGATACGTCCGACCGTGGTCTCCACACGCCCCTCATCAATGCGGACGACGATTTTCGCATGAAGGTCTACCTCATCCGAATCGTAAGCAGACCTGACCTCTTCCGGATTGGCAAAGATCTTTCCTTCTCCTTTCGCTCCGGGCACCTGTCTCGTCATGTAATAGATTCCCAACACGATATCCTGCGAAGGGACAATGATGGGATCGCCATTAGCCGGAGAAAGAATGTTGTTCGATGACAACATCAAAACGCGTGCCTCGATCTGGGATTCAATAGAAAGAGGGACGTGAACGGCCATCTGGTCTCCGTCAAAGTCAGCGTTGAAGGCCGTGCAGACCAAGGGATGAAGCTGGATTGCCTTGCCTTCGATGAGGATGGGCTCAAATGCTTGCAAACCCAGTCGATGCAGCGTTGGGGCCCGGTTGAGAATGACTGGGTATTCTTTGACTACCTCGTCCAACGTATCCCACACTTCCGGTGTTTCCCGTTCGACAAGCTTCTTAGCGCTCTTAACTGTTGTGACAAGTCCCTTCTCTTCGAGCCTGTAAAATACGAACGGCTTAAAGAGCTCCAGGGCCATCTTTTTTGGAAGCCCACATTGATGCAGGCGCAAATGCGGCCCAACCACAATTACACTTCGCCCTGAATAGTCAACACGCTTGCCCAGCAGATTTTGGCGGAAACGTCCCTGTTTGCCCCTTAGCGCATCACTCAGGGACTTGAGGGGACGTCTATTTGGCCCTGTAACAACTCTGCCATACCGGCCATTGTCAAACAGGACGTCGACGGCCTCTTGGAGCATTCTCTTTTCATTCCGAATGATGATGTTAGGGGCCCGCAAGTCCAGAAGCCGCTTCAAGCGGTTGTTTCGATTAATCACCCTCCGGTATAGATCGTTTAGATCAGAAGTGGCGAATCGGCCCCCTTCCAGGGGAACCAGCGGTCGCACGTCAGGAGGGAGCACAGGGATAACGTCCATGATCATCCACTCCGGCCGATTCCCGGAGTTCCGAAATGCCTCGACGATCTTGAGTTGTTTAGAGAGTTTCTTGCGTTTTGTCTCAGAACCCGTCGATAGAATCTCGCTCCGCAGCCTCTTGTACTCCACCTCTAAGTCAAGCTGTTCCAGAAGGATCTTGACTGCTTCGGCCCCGATCCCAGCCTCAAACGTTTGGCCGTATTTCTCTATCGCTTCCCGGTAATTGTCCTCGGTAAGAAGCTGGCGAGGGGCGAGGTCGGTCTCTTTAGGATCGACGACGATATAAGCGTCAAAGTACAGAACCTTCTCAAGCTCCTTGAGACTCAGATCCAGCAGGTTTCCGATCTTGCCAGGCAGGCTTCTCAAAAACCATATGTGGGCTACCGGTGTGGCCAGTTGAATGTGGCCCATCCGTTCCCGGCGAACCTTGGACTGAATGACCTCCACCCCGCACTTCTCACAAACCACACCCCTGTGTTTCATTCTCTTGTATTTGCCGCAGTTGCATTCATAGTCCTTGGTAGGGCCAAAGATCTTTGCACAAAAAAGCCCATCCCTCTCCGGCTTAAAGGTTCGGTAGTTAATCGTTTCAGGCTTCTTGATCTCCCCATAGGACCAGTCTCTGATCTTTTCTGGAGATGCTAGAGAAATACGAACCGCCGTGTAGTTCAGCGGATCCTTGGGTCTCGCAAAGAAACTATATAGGTCTTCCAAGGCGTTCTCCTTTTCTTATGCTTCCTTTTCTTTCTTCTTTTCCATAAGCGCAATATCCAAACCCAAACCCTGAAGCTCCTTGACCAACACGTTGAACGATTCCGGAAGTCCAGCCTCGAGTACGTTCTCTCCTTTGACAATCTTTTCGTACATGCGCGTTCTTCCCGCCATGTCGTCTGATTTGACCGTCAAGAACTCCTGAAGGGAATAAGCCGCGCCATAGGCCTCTGTAGCCCAAACTTCCATCTCGCCGAGTCGTTGTCCCCCGAACTGAGCCTTTCCTCCCAAGGGTTGCTGAGTGACCAAGGAGTACGGCCCTATAGAACGAGCATGAATTTTATCATCAACGAGATGGTGCAGCTTCATCATATACATGATCCCGACCGTAACTTTGGTGGCAAAGGGATCTCCAGTCCGCCCATCATAGAGCGTGGCATGTCCTTTTGCGGGATAGCCGGCCTCAACCAACAACTCCTTGATCTCTGTCTCCTTGGCCCCGTCAAAGACAGGGGTAACCATGTAAGCCCCATCTTGATAACGTTCTGCAAAACTGCACAATTCTTTGTCGTCCAAATCCCTAAATATTTGTTTCTGTTTGGTGGAAGGAAAAACCGACCTAAGTTTTTTCCTGAGGGCTTTGTAATTCTCAGAACGAACGAGTTCGTTGATTTGGTCCCCCAATCCTTTTGCTGCCCAACCCAAGTGAGTTTCCAGAACCTGCCCGACATTCATACGTGACGGCACACCCAGAGGGTTCAGTATGATGTCAACCGGTGTGCCATCTTCAAAATACGGTAGATCCTCCTCGGGCAAGAGGCAGGAAACCACTCCCTTGTTCCCGTGTCGGCCTGCCATCTTGTCTCCCACTGAAAGCCTTCGCTTCATGGCAACATAGACCTTGACCATTTTTATGATCCCGGGCGGGAGATCGTCGCCCCTTTCATATCGACTCACCGTGTTCTCGAAACGCTTTCGAACTTCATCGCATTGCTGCCGATACCGTTCCAGTATTTCGTTCATTTCTGCAGCAATCTTGGCGTTCTTCAACTCTATCCGACCCATTTGAGACAAGGGTATCCTCGAAAGTGTCTCAGCAGTAATACGGTCGCCCTTCTTGACGAGCTCAATCCTGCCCTTCTTGATCGGAGCGACGCATGTCTGCCGCACTAACAGTCCCTCGAGGTTTTCTCTGGTTATCTCCTCAATGATTGCAAGTTCATCCTCCCGATTCCTCTGGAGAGCCTCAATCTCATATTCCTCAATGTTCAGAGTACGGGAATCCTTTTCCACACCTTTCCTGGAGAAGACTTTGGCATCAATCACGACGCCGGTCACACCGGGTGGAACCCGAAGGGAAGTGTCCTTCACTTCACCCGCCTTCTCTCCAAAAATGGCCCTGAGCAGCTTCTCCTCCGGAGATAGCTGGGTCTCACCCTTTGGGGTGATCTTCCCCACCAGGACGTCTCCCGGATTCACTTCGGCACCGAGTCGAATGATGCCGCTTTCGTCCAGATTCCCTAATGCCTCTTCTCCAACATTGGGTATGTCGCGTGTAATCTCCTCCTTACCCAGTTTGGTATCACGGGCAACAGTGTCGAACTGCTCAATGTGAATCGAGGTAAAAATCCCATCTCGAACCAAACGTTCACTTACGAGGATAGAATCCTCAAAGTTGTATCCCCCCCAGGGCATGAAAGCGACCATCACGTTTTTTCCCAGTGCCAGCTCTCCCTGTTTGGTTGCGGGGCCATCTGCGATCACATCTCCTCTCGCAACGTGGTCGCCCTTACTGACGATTGGTCGGTGATTGAAACACGTGTTCTGGTTGGAACGAGAGAACTTTCTTAGGTTATAGATGCTCACCTGTCGGCTATCGCCGTCACCGTTTCCGTGGTTTTTCACGACGATGCGCTTGGCATCCACGTCCGACACTTCACCGTCATTCTCAGCTACGACAGTCACCCCCGAATCTCTCGCCACTACCCCTTCCACACCCGTGGCGACAAGCGGCGCGTTGTTCACAAGGAGAGGCACAGCCTGGCGTTGCATGTTGGAGCCCATGAGGGCCCTGTTAGCGTCATCATTTTCCAGAAAAGGAATCAATGACGCAGCCACGCTCACCAGCTGATGGGGCGAGATGTCCATCAGTTCGATTTCTTCCCGCTTGACCATCAAGAACTCACCTGCAACCCGTGCTGACACCAAGGGGTTCTCAAACCGGTTGTTCTCGTCCAGGGGTGCATTAGCCTGAGCAATAGGATATTTCTCTTCGTCGAGGGCGGTCATGAACTGCACCTTGTCCGTTACCCGACCCTTCTCAACAGCTCGATAAGGCGTCTCAATGAAGCTGAACTTGTTCACACGGGCATATGTGCTCAGCGAGACAATCAGACCGATGTTAGGCCCTTCCGGAGTCTCGATGGGACAGATACGTCCGTAGTGTGTGGGATGAACATCCCGAACCTCAAATCCCGCGCGTTCCCGTGTGAGACCGCCAGGACCCAACGCACTCAAACGCCGCTTATGGGTAATTTCGGAGAGCGGATTCGTTTGATCCATGAACTGGGAAAGCTGACTGGTTCCGAAGAACTCTTTGATGACTGCAGAGACCGGCTTAGAATTAACCAGGTCGTGCGGCATCAGTGCCTCAATCTCCTGAAGGCTCATTCGTTCCCTGATGGCACGTTCCATTCTCACCAACCCTATGCGGTATTGATTCTCCAGAAGCTCCCCGACTGCTCGCACCCGTCGATTACCTAGATGATCAATATCGTCAACCGGCCCTTGGCTGTCTTTCAAATCGACGAGGATCTTGGTCGTAAGCAGGATATCCTCTTTGCGAAGCGTACGCATATCCAGGGATACACCATCCTTACCCAACCCCAGGCGGAGGTTGGTCTTCAATCGTCCCACCGGGGACAGATCATAGTGAGATGGGCTGAAAAAGAGCTGGTTACAAAGCTGCTGGGCCACCTCAACGGTAGGAGGATTGCTGGGTCGAAGTCTTCGATATATTTCCAGGAGTGCATCCTCCTGGCTCTCCACCTTGTCAAGGAGTAAGGTTTTGCTGATAGAATCGCTCGTGGTAACGTTATCTATGTAAAGTATCTGAAGACTGGATACGTTGCCCGCCAAGATCTCCTCAAAGAGTTTCTCGTCAATCGGCTCATTGCAGGACGCGATGACTTCTCCACTCTTGGAGTCTACCAAGTTGTGGGCAAGGATCTTTCCTTCGATGTCTTCAAACACAATGGGGACACGCTTCACATTCGCTTCTACAAGTTGTTTGACTGCCTTTTTTGTGAAGCGATGTCCTTTCTTCGCAATGGTCCCACCGGTCTTCGGATGTTTTATCAGCTTTGCCGCTCGTTGGCCCACCAGGAGATCCTCGTCAACTACCTTGTACAGGTGCTTTCTCGCAATCTCGATCTTTTCTGTGCGGTAGAAGTAGGACAAGATGTCCTCTGCTAAATATCCAAAGGCCTTCAGAAGCAAAGTGGCGGGGAATTTGCGACGGCGATCAATTCTAACTTGGACCACATCTTTCGGATCAATCTCTAGATCAATCCAAGATCCTCGGACTGGGATGACCCTGGCCGTGTAAAGTACTTTGCCACTTGAATGGGTCTTGCCTTTGTCATGGTCAAAAAATACCCCGGGTGACCGGTGGAGCTGACTCACAACAACGCGCTCAGTTCCGTTAATAATGAACGTACCCCTCCTGGTCATGAGCGGGATAGTCCCAAAATAGATCTCCTGTTCCTTGATGTCCCGAATATTCTGGACCTCGGTCTCTCTGTCACCTTCATAGACAACCAGCCGAACGGTTATACGAACGGGGATCTCATAGGTCATCCCTTTGTCGGTGCACTCTTGCTCATCATATTTGATTTCCCCAAAGCCGTAAGAAACAAACTCTAAAGAAGCGGTGCCTGTAAAATCCTTTATGGGAAAGACACTTATGAAGGCACCCTGAAGCCCCTCTTCTTTTCTCTTTTCAGGCGGAATATCCTTTTGGAGAAATCGGGCGTAGGACTCCTTCTGCATCTCGACCAAATTGGGAAATTCGATGATCTTTGCAATCTTGCCAAAGTCTCTTCTTACCTGTTCACCTGTTAAGAAATGCTTGGGCATAAGATCTCCATATTCGTTATTCGTTATTCGTTGTCCGGACACGTTGTGGTTTTTCTGACGCGGGGCGCCACCTGGCGGCTTGAAAAGCTGTACCTCGTGCCAAGCCGATAGACACCACCTTGCACCAAGTCATTGCCCGATTCACGATTACGCGAGACACAATTGCACCGTTATTTGATCTCAACGGTTGCTCCAGCCTCTTCCAGTTGTCCTTTTACGTCTTCAGCTTCTTCCTTCGAGATCCCTTCTTTCACCGGTTTAGGGGCTTCGTCGACCACCGCCTTTGCCTCCTTAAGGCCAAGGCCGGTAAGTGCCCTGATCACCTTGATGACCTGGATCTTCTTGTCACCGATCTCACTCAGGATCACATCGAACTCGGTTTGCTCTTCAGCCTCGGCTTGAGCGGGTTGTGCACCAGGCGCAGCAGCCACGGCAACCGGGGCTGCTGAAACACCGAATTTTTCTTCCAGCTCCTTTACCAGGTCGGAAAGCTCGAGTACCGACATGCCTGAAATGAATTCAATGACCTCGTCTTTCGTTACATTAGCCATTCTGTGTATCCTCCTCATCTATATAATTGAAGTTAGCTGCGCTTCTCTTCGCAACCAGTCGAGCAGGCGAGTCATTGACTGCCTGATCATCTGACTATCCGACCGCTCAACTTTCTTTCTGCCGCTTGATTGCCTCTAGCACACCCATGAACTTGGTCAACACACCCCCCAGAACCATCACCAGGTTGCCAACCGGCGCGTTCATCACCATAAGTAGCTGCGTTAACAAGACTTCCTGGGACGGAAGCTTGGAGAGTCTTTTGATACCCGAGGAATCAACAAGCTTGCCTTCTACAATCCCAGCCATCACTTCCAAAGCGGCATTGGCTTCGCTGAACTTCACGAGCACTTTAGCCGGAGCTACAGGATCTTCGTAGCTAAAAGCCAGCCCACACGGACCAGAGAAATGCTCCTTCAACAGTATCATGTCGGTTCCATCCGCAGCCCTGTTCATGAGCGTATTCTTTACTACACGATACTCAACCGAGGCTTCCCTCAGTTGACTTCGCAACTCACTCATGGCCGACACGTTCAGGCCTCTGTAGTCTGTAAGCAACACCGTTCTGGCCCTGGAAAACTTGTCATGTAAGGCCTCAACAGCCTTTTCTTTTTCTGATCGTTTCAAAGGCCTGCCACGCCTCCTTTCTGGATCTGCAACGTCTTCACTGCCTGGTTCTTATCGTAGGATCGTCTTGACATGGACAGGATCAATTCTGATCCCGGCGCCCATGGTTGTTGAGATGGCTATGCTCTTCAGGTATGTCCCTTTACTGCTAACCGGTTTGAGGCGGACGATGGTTTCCATAAACGAAGTAAGGTTTTCCACAAGCCTTTCCACACCAAAAGAGACTTTCCCCATGGAAGCATGAACAATACCAGCCTTTTCTACTCTGAAATCGATTTTGCCCGCTTTCAATTCCTTGACGGCCCGACCCACATCGAAAGTCACCGTTCCAGCTTTTGCATTCGGCATCAGCCCTCTGGGGCCCAATACCTTGCCGATTCTTCCTACGGTGCCCATCATGTCTGGAGTGGAAACGGCCTTGTCAAACCCGAACCATCCACCTTTGATCTTTTCGATGAGTTCATCATTGCCAACGAAGTCCGCGCCGGCCTCTGCAGCCTCCATCTCCTTCTCTCCCTTGGCAAATACCAACACCTTCACTTCTTTGCCCGTCCCATTTGGCAGCATCACGGACCCTCGGACCATCTGATCTGCATGCCGGGGATCGACACCCAAGCGAACAGCGATATCCACGCTTTCATCGAACTTGGCGTAGGACGTGTCCAGTGCCAATTTCAAAGCCTCAGGGAAGTCGTATCCCTTCTCTGCATCTATCTTCTGTCTCGCCGAATTGTATTTTTTCCCTTTTCTTGACATGTTTTCGTGACTCCCTCCAGAACTCCTCCTGCAATCAGACAACCTCAATGCCCATACTTCGGGCAGTCCCCTCGACGATCCTGCAAGCATTTTCTACGTCGTAAGCATTCAGGTCAACCATTTTCATCTTTGCAATCTCCTCAACCTGGGCTCGAGTTACCTGTCCAACTTTCTCACGCTTTGGATCACCAGAACCCTTGGCAATCTTTGCTGCTTTCTTCAGAAGAATCGCGGCAGGGGGGGTCTTGGTAATGAACGAGAAAGACCGATCATGATAAACCGTGATAACCACAGGTATGATCATTCCTTCCTGACCAGACGTTTTGGAATTAAACGCCTTGCAAAACTCCATGATGTTGACGCCTTGCTGGCCCAGAGCAGGGCCGATGGGCGGGGAGGGATTGGCTTGCCCCGCCGGAACCTGAAGCTTTATCAAACCTATTATCTTCTTGGCCATGCTAATTACTCCTTACCGATCATCCATATTCAACCGAATTACGGGCTATGCCTTGCTCACCTGGACAAACTCGAGTTCTACAGGCGTAGCCCGTCCAAAGATGCTCACTAGGACCCGGATTTTCCCTTTGTCAGGCTTCACATCCTCTACGGTGCCCATAAAGTTAGTGAAGGGGCCATCTATCACACGAACCTCGTCCCCAGGTTCAAAAAAGAACTTGGGCTGCGGTTTTAGCTTACCCTCCTCAACTTGGCCTATGATCTTCTCAGCCTCCTCGTCGGTAAGAGAAGTCGGGACATCCCTTCCCCCAAGGAACCCTGTGACTCTTGGTGTTTCCTGCACCACATGCCAGGACTCCTCGACCAACTCCATTTGCACTAAGATATAACCGGGGTAGAACTTTCGTGCTGAGGTTTTTCTCTTCCCTCTGACCAACTCAACGACTTGTTCCGTGGGGATCAAGATCTTGCCGAAGTTCTTAGACTGTCCGGATGAAACTATCCGCTCTTCCAGGGCAGTCTTAACCTTGTCTTCGTATCCTGAATACGTATGAACAACATACCACTTCAAAGCCACCGTGCCTTCTCCTCAAAGCTTCTACCCTGATTGATCGTAGACAAAACGGGTAAAATATTTTGTGTGTTTAGTTCATTATACGTTTTGTAAGTTCGGATACACTCTCACAACAATCTTGCTGCCTTGGGGGTCGGGGATCCTATATACTTCCGATCAATTAGGGTCCTATCCGAGTACAAAGCGAATCAGGCTCGACAGGCCCATGTCCACAAGACCGAGAAACGCAGAAATAATGACCACAATAATGATGACCACACCCGTGGAGGCAAAAGTCTCTTTTCTGGAGGGCCAGGTTACCTTCTTGAGTTCTATCTTCACCTCACGGAGAAACTGCACACTCTTTGCCAAGAAAGCAGGTTGCAGCTTACGCCCCGAGGGTTTGATCGCCTTGGGCACTTCACTCCTGGGCAGACTCTCACGGTTCTGGGCGGGCCTCTGCTGGACAGCCGACACCGTGGCTCTTTCTTGCCTCACAGCCACTTGCTGATTGTCCGGCTTGGTTATGCCTTTTTTCTTCTTCTTTGTTGATGCGGGTTTCTTTTTCTTTAGACGCGCCATTATGCTTTCCGTATGGAGTACTGGAATGTTGCCTATAAAGAGTGCTGTCAAGCAAAGGGGAAACAGCGTTGTTACCCTACGCCTTGGGCCGGCTGCTTCTAACTCATCTCGCCGTTATCCTGTGTCTCGGGCTATCTCCAATGTCTCAATTGTATTTCTATACTCTGGCAGGCCAGGAGGGATTCGAACCCCCATCACCCGGATTTGGAGTCCGGTGCTCTAACCGTTAGAGCTACTGGCCTGCAAGAAGGTATACTGCTTACTTGGTTTCCTTGTGTAGGGTATGGGTTCTACAGAATCTGCAGTACTTCTTGAACGCGAGTTTGTCTGGGGTACTTCGCTTGTTCTTAGTCGTTGTATAATTTCGGCGTTTGCACTCACTGCAGGCCAGTGTAACAATGATTCTCACAACAGGTCCCCCTATTCCACGACCTCGCTGATGACGCCGGCACCGACAGTACGGCCCCCTTCACGGATGGCAAACCTAAGCTCTTTTTCCATCGCGATTGGCGTGATTAACTCAGCAGAAATCG
>JAFDFO010000144.1 GCA_019309815.1 Deltaproteobacteria bacterium | reverse complement strand
AAGTGCCCACCAACAAAGAAGATCCGGTGAAATCGGCAGACCCGAAGGGACAAAAAAACGAAGGAAAGAATAGCCTATCAACTAACTCGGCAAGGTGACAGATTTCGACGGCCCCGCTCTGAGATAACCCGTTGCAATGGTATCGATTATTGTTGGGGCTTCGTTTTTTTGGCGGTGGATTAGGGGAGTGTTCCCGGTCAACTGGGTTGCCTTTTGACGTGTGGCGGTTTTTCATATAGAAGGAGAATCTCAAAAGGAGTAAGGAGAATCTCAAAAGGAGTATAATGTTTGCAATGTGTCCAACAGATATTGACAAACGAAATGCAGAGAGCAAGCAGGAGGGCCTGACGAACCAGCTTCGAGGCGTTGGTTCTCTTCTGGTCGCCTTTTCCGGGGGCGTGGACAGCGCATTTCTTCTGGCTGTAGCCTATGAGGCCCTGGGGAAAGGAGCGGTTGCAGTAACCGCTGTTTCAGAGATATATCCCCGGAGAGAAGAAGAGCAAGCCAGGGTTTTTGCGCGGGAGAGGGGCATTGAACACATAATATTTCGATCCAACGAGATGGACCTTCCCGCCTTTTTGGCGAATGGTCCAGACAGGTGCTATCATTGCAAGAAACTTCTGTTTCAAAAACTGCTTGAAATAGCCCAAGAGAGAGGCATGGGAAGAGTAGCCCACGCAGCCAACATGGACGATTTAGGGGACTATCGTCCTGGCCTGGAAGCTGCCAGGGAGATGGGCATCATGGCTCCGCTGGTGGATTCGGGTTTGACCAAGGAGGAAATCCGTTTCCTGGCCAGGAAGATGGGGCTTACTCAGTGGGACAAGCCCGCAATGGCCTGCCTTGCTACAAGAATTCCCTACGGAAGTCCTGTCACCGATCAGAAGCTCAAGATGATTGAGGATGCCGAGCAGTTTCTTATCGACCGGGGCTTCAGGCAATGCAGGGTAAGGCATCACGGGTCTGTGGCGAGAATTGAGTTGGATGATTCGGGCCTGGCGTCGATCATGGAAGCTGATCTGAGAAAAGAGGTTGTGCAAAGACTAAGACAGATCGGTTTTCTGCATGTGGTTTTGGACCTGGAAGGTTACGAGTCGGGGAGAATGAATAGGGCATTAGGGATGCCAAATCCAAATGAATCGAGAGGGCTGGCAGATGAGTAAGGTGGTCTTGAGAGATGCCTTCAAGCGCTTCACTTATGATCAGGACAAAGTGCTAACGCCGGAAGAAACGGTTCGGAGGTTCAAGGAGAAGCTCAAAGAGGTAGATCTGGATATCCTGGAGGAAACCGTTCGTATTGATAACGGCAGGTTAGATATCCCGGTATATTTCAGTCTGTGCGGCCAGGATGCCCTCAGGATCATAGGAACGAAGAAACAGATGGGAAAGGGGGGCAGCCCGCATCAGGCAGAGGCAAGTGCGGTGATGGAGCTGGTTGAGAGATTCAGCTTCTTCAGTTTCTACAAGAACCAGGAGAATTTCTTTGTTGAAGAGTATCGAAACCTGCAGGACGATGCCATTTCCTTTGAAGCAATTGCCTTCTCCGTGCACGACGACTCAGATGACCTGGACAAGGCTCGCGAGGTTTTTTCCGGGCTCCCCCTGAAATGGACCAAAGCCTACAATATGCATAGAGACCAGGAAATCCTCATCCCCTTTGACTGGTTCTTTGCCATCAATGAGTTCAACGGGCCTTGCGCCGGAAACTGTGTGGAAGAAGCCATCTCCCAGGGCATTTGTGAGATCGTAGAAAGGCACGTCTCGTCAATCGTGAGTCGCAACAAGCTAAAGGTTCCTGCAATCAATACCGGCTCAGTTACCGACACACTCGTCCTTGAGATGCTCGGCAAATATGAAAAAGTGGGCGTCAAGCTTTTCATCACGGACTTGTCTCTCGATACGGGCATTCCCAGTGTAGGCGTCCTCGCTTACGACCCATCCAACTTTCCCGGGCGAAGTGAAATTGTGTGGACTGCAGGGACAACCCCGAGCCCCCAGAAGGCCCTGAGCCGCGCCTTGACAGAGGTGGCCCAGCTTGCAGGCGATTTCAATACATACTCCAACTACGTAGCGAGCGGTCTCCCGAAGTTCAAGGCCCTTGAGGAAGCCCACTTCGTCACCCACCCCACGGGCCAGATAGACATTGCAGAACTGCCAGATCTTTCCCATGACAACATAAAGGTGGAAGTAGAAAGATGTATTGCTGCTTTGTCCCGGATCGGCCTGGAGCCCATCTTCGTCGATGTGACCCACCCCAAGCTCGAGATTCCCGCCTTCTACACCATCGTACCTGGGGCTCATTTTCGAGAGAGAGCTACAGGAACCAGTGTGGGCATGTTCTCGGCCAAGCTGATTGCAGGGAGCGGGAACCCGGAGTGGGCCGTTCAGAAATTGAGGGAAGTGGATGGTATGATGCCCGGGAAGTACTATGTGAAGTTTTTCCTCGGATCGTGCCATCTCTCGATGAATGAGCTTTCAGAGGCACTGGTCTGTTTTGATGAGGCCCTGTTGCTCGATCCGAAAAAAGAAGATGTTGCAAGCATCTATTCCTACATGGGGATTTGTCTAAAGGATCAAGGTGAATACCGAAAGGCAATCGCCGTCCTGGAGAAGGCAGAGGAGAGCGACAACGAGAGAACGGATGTCTACAACCTGATGGGGTTCTGTCACTTCAAGCTAAAGGAGCATGAGAAAGCGATTGAGTGCTTCCAGAGGGTGCTGCGCCTGGATCCCGGTTCTGCGATTGACTACGCCAGTATCGCTTCCAACTATCGGGACATGGGGAACAGGGAGGAGGCCATTCGATATTACAAATTTGCCTTAGAGCTTGATCCGTCTATAGAATTTGCGAGGGACAACCTGGAAAGGCTTCGGGAGTAAGGCACTGTCAGGGTGGGTGCCGGCCTCAGGGTGTTGGACGGACAGATTTCATGACTGTTTCCGGGAGGCAGCGGCCTTTGCCTTCTTTTTCCTGCGGGCGGTCATGTCAGCCAGGGTCGTTGAATCCAGGATCTTGTATATGGCGGCCTGAATATCGTTCCAGACGTCATAGGCCCCGCATTCCTCAGTGCGATCGCACAGGGCCGGATCGTCAACACAGTCCACCAGGGACCAGGATCCTTCCAACGCCTCCACAATACTACGCAATGATATTTCACGAGGCTTCTTGGCCAGCACATACCCTCCGCGGGCTCCTCGGGCACTCCTTATAAGCCCCGATGACTTGAGCAAAGGAATAATCTGCTCCATGTATTTCAGGGAAAGACATTGCCTTTCCGCCAGCTGTCTCAAGGAAACGGGCCCGCTGCTGTAGTTCTCCGCAATATCTATCATCGCCCTTGTGCCGTAACGTCCCTTGGTCGATATTTTCATCTCCTACGCCCCTTCCGTGGAAACAGCCTCACTGCTGCGCTGACTACGATCTGTTTACCATAACCTAACCGACACTGTTTGTGAAGGATGATGTGACCGTATGTAGAGAGGTCCTTGTCGGATATAGGAGATGCCCAGGTTATCTCATGAGACCAGTAGGTTAACGAGAGCCGTTGCCCCTCGCAAAAAAGGGTTGACATTTTCCGGCTTTTCCGAGTATGTAGGTGGGAAAAATAGGATATTGTGGTAAGTAATGTCAATAGGTGTGGTGTAGGGTCTGAGAAAGGAGGGCACAATGCAAGAACCCGTTGACGTAGACAACACGCAAGAGCCGCTGGTGGTGGACAAAAGCAAAAGATCGCTACCGGTTTCTCCTGAGTTGGCTGACAATTGTTTTGCCTGCGGGACCTGTGCAAGCGGCTGTCCCGCAACCGGGCTGGTTCCGGGCTGGGATCCCAGGAAGGCGATCCGGGCCATAGCCCTGGGATTGGAACAGGAGGTCATCGATTCCAAGTGGCCCTGGGTCTGCACCCTTTGTGGTCGCTGCCAGCGTTACTGCCCCCAGGGTATTCTGTTGCTGAAGACTTTCCGGGGATGCCGGACAAAGCGGGAGCGAGACAAGGTACCGGGACCTATCCATAAGGGGACCATTATGAACCTGGAGAGGGGCAACAATCTCGGGATACCGAGAGACGATATGCTCTTTCTCCTGGGAGAGCTGGGAGTGGAGATGGAAGAAGATGAAGAGCATCCTACCCCTGGGTTCTATGTCCCTGTTGACAAAGAGGGCGCGAACATCATTGTCACCATAAACTCCAAGGAGCCCTTTGCAGAGCCGGACGACATGAAGTTCTGGTGGAAGATCTTCTATGCGGCCAAGGAGGACTGGACCGTTTCATCCACAAACTGGGAAGGGGTCAACTGGGGCCTCTTTTCAGGAGACGATGCGAACATGAAAATACAGGTGGAACGTGTCATTGAGAACGCTCGAAGGCTAAAGGCGAAGACAATCCTCTATCCGGAATGAGGCCACGCCTACTGGGGAACCCGGTTCGGGTTCCAGACATGGTTTCCGGAGGTCTACGACGAGTTCAAGGTTGTGAGCATATTTGAGCTTCTTGAGGAATATATCAAGACAGGAAGAATCAAGATTGACAAGTCTAAACATCCCCAATTGACTACCATCCATGATCCCTGCAACTACGGGAGAAAGTCCCTGGCGGCATTTGGCGATCATCATTGTGACAGGTCTCGATGGATTACCGCCCAGTGCTGTGAGAACATAGTGGAGATGTGTGACAGCGCATTGAACAATCTGTGCTGCGGCGCAGGGGGCGGCGCGTGGGCGATGCCGTACGACCAGGAGCGTCTCGCCTACGGGAAGATGAAGGCGGATCAAATCAAGAAGAGCGGCGCCGAGATGGTCATGGCACCGTGCCACAATTGCCGCGATCAGATCATGAAGGGTCTTGCCAAGGAATTTGATATGGGCAACTACAAGGAGACCATATACATCTGGGAATTGGTGGCGGAGTCGTTGGACTTTGAGCCTTGGAGTAAGGAAGAGATAGAGAAAGCCCATGCTGAGCGCGATGCCCAGTTTGAGAGAGATGGTGTTGAATTAGATGAGGAGCAATGGTAATAGCCTAGAACCCATTTCAAGAAAGGGTTCTGGAGTTTAAACAAAACCTTGCCTCATTCCTGCAAACCTGATAAACCTGGTGTCACCCTGGGGGGTGCCGCCAGGTTTTTCTTGTTATGGGCTATGAGGAATCGTCGACGTTGATCGGAGAGCACAATATCGAATAGGCCCCGCCTACCGTAGAACCTATCTCAAGAATAAGGTTAGGGTTCAGGGCAAGTTAAAAATCCCGAGCTTGTCGTCGGGGGGCGCGGAACGGTCCGCCGTCGCCTAAAGGCTATGGCGCGACAAGTGAGAACGCGGAGTCCCGCTGTAGGCGGGACCATTGGGCACCTAGATTGTTTGAGATAGGTTCTAACTTCCCGCCTTCCGTTAGGGACGTCTCGGATTCTCCGTTCAAAGGTGAGCAAAAATACTTGTGATGAGGTAATGATGTCTTACAAAATGGTCTGTCTCATTAAACAGGTGCCCGACACACGGGATATTACTTCAGAAGTGTTGCGCGAAGACGGAACCGTCAATCGCCAGGCTCTTCCTGCCGTCGTCAATCCTGACGATCTGTTTGCTCTGGAAATGGCGCTCAGCGTCAAGGACCGCTATGGCGGTGAGATCACTGCCATATCCATGGGTCCCCCGGCCGCGGTGGAAGTGTTGAGGGATGCCCTCAGCCGAGGGGCTGATCAGGCGGCCCTTTTGACTGACAAGCGATATGCTGGTGCAGACACCCTTGCCACGTCACACGTACTGGAACGAGCTATTAGTAAAACCGGTCATTTTGATCTCGTATTTTGTGGCAGGCAGGCC
>JAFDFO010000143.1 GCA_019309815.1 Deltaproteobacteria bacterium | reverse complement strand
ACTCATCAAGCTGACAATGCCGCTTGAATCGATCCCGGGGCTCATCCAGGCCCCGACCGGAACGTCGCTGCGCATGTGAATTCGTACAGACTCCTCCAGCTGTTCCCGCAAAGCTTCCACCCAGTCATCCACGCTCATCCGAGGGCCGCCATCCGCACTTAATGGGAAGTCTGGTTGCCAATAGCTGTGGATGGCGTAATGCCCGCCTTCATAGAGAAGGTAATGGCCTGGCAAGAGCCACCTTATATTTGTGAAGATCAGAATAGACTTTTGCTCGGACGCGAAATAGAGGCCGTCTTTTGCAGCGGCATAATGTAAAGGCTTAATGCCAAAACGGTCCCTGGCCAGCATGAGCCTTCGACGACGCGCATCCCAAAGGGCAAAAGCGAACATGCCTCTGAGGTGATGCAGGCATTCAACACCATAGTCCTCATACAGATGGACGATGACCTCTACATCTGACCTGGTGCGAAAGCGATGACCCCTGGAAAGAAGCTCCTGCCGTAGTTCTTGAAAGTTGTATATCTCTCCATTACAGACAATAGTGACGGTTTGGTCCTCATTAGAAATGGGCTGGTCGCCCGTCTCGAGATCAATGATGCTTAAACGTCGGACACCGAGACCAATCCCGGGTGCAATGTGGAAACCATCGCTGTCGGGCCCACGGTGGCGAATAATATCCGTCATGCGTCCCAGCATGCCTTTGTCTATCGGGGAATCAGTGTCAACATGAACGACACCGCAGATGCCACACATACGGTTTTTTTCCTCTCACGTCAGAATTCGGCGCAGTCACATCACTGAAGAGCTGCACAAGGCCAAACTTAATCTCTTCATACCTCCAGATCAAATACAATATTGAGTCTACAAGCCATCTAGCCGACTTCGCCATAGTAGCCAACGGCTACGACGGCTGAACTGGAGTATTGGAGTGTTGGTTATGAAAAAAGCAGTTGTTCTTTCGTTCTTTTCCAGTACTCCATTACTCCATCACTCCACTACTCCCGCTCTTTGAGGCTTGCCGACTGGACTACCAAGCCTTAAATGTGTGTTTGAGATAGCTTCCAGTTCTGTCAGCGAGGCATATGTACCACACGTGCCGAGCCGATGAAAGATGCGGAAAACAAATCATGGTTTTCTGCGTACTTTTCTGGCAACCGTTTTACCTCAAAACCAATTATACTGGATGTAACGGCATGATATTGGCGAGGCACCGTGAGTCATTTACCGATAGAACTCAATCTCTGGGTCATACCCCCCTTGATCAGTTTCTTGGCCTCGTTTGGCCTGGGAACCTTGGCCCTGGTCAAAGGAAGGGGTCGGAAGGTCAATCTGCTTCTGGCAGGCATCTGTCTTTTGGGGAGTCTTTTGAGCCTGGACAAGGCCCTGGCCTCGGTCGTTGTTGATCCAGATATGGCGCTTCGGATCAGCCGAACAGATCATCTATTTGTTGTCTTTATCGTCCCTCTCTATCTACATTTCACTTACACGTTTCTGGGCATTACTACCCGAAAATGGTTGCTCTGGCTCGCCTACGCCTTCAGCGGGTGTCTGAGCGTCCTCTCTCAAGGGGACCACTACATCGCAGGGGTGCAACAGTATTTTTTTGGATATTACGTGCAAGGAGGGCCGTTGGTCTACGTTTTCGGGGTGGCTACTATCACAAATACGTTCTACTGCCTCAATTTACTCTTTCGCAGCCTGGGGAAGGAGAAAGACCCTGATCGAAAGAACAAGACCAAGTACATCATCCTGGGCTTGGGAATGGCTGTGCTCATGACCCATTTTGATCTGTTGCCGCTGACGGGTATCGGCACTTATCCATTAGGGAATCTGGCATTCATTCCCATCGTTCTTTTGGCCTTTGCTGTGTTGAAGCACGACTTGTTGGACATTGGGATCGTTGTTCAAAAAAGTCTTGTTTACTCTTTACTCACAGGCCTCCTTACAGGGTCCTACGCCCTCATGATCATCTTATTTGATCAACTCTTCAAAGGAATCGGCCGCGAAGCGTCGATCTATTTTCTTGTCTTCTTTTTTCTTGTGATCGTCTTTGTCTTTGATCCTCTGAAAAAACGGGTGCAAGTCATTATTGATCGCATCCTCTTCAGAGGCAAATACGATTACCAAAAGACATTGGCTGCGTTGAGCGATGCCATGGCTTCCATGCTGAACCTTGATGAGATCGTGGAAAAGGCCCTCAAAGCCCTCACCGGCGTGATGTCTTTGAACTGGGGATTTGTGATGCTTGTGGACGAAAGGGAAAGGCAATTCCAGGTTCATAGTCAGATGGGAAACAGTCTAATCCCGAAAGGCATCTCGATAGCGAAGTCAAGTCCGCTGATTCGCGAAACAGGACGTCGCAAGCGGGAAGTGACCCGACACAATATTGCAGAATGGTCAAGTGCTTGCAAGGATGGGACCCTGCTCCGGGAGGACTTCGTCAAGCTGGGTGGCACTGTCATCATGCCGATGGTCTTCAAGGGTAAGATCAACGGACTCCTTGTTCTGGGAAACAAGAAGTCCGGGTGTCTATTCACGCCAGAGGACCTCGAACTCCTCCGCACCCTGGCCAACCAATGCGCGATCTCCATTGAGAATGCCAAGGCATACCAGGTCATCGAGAGCCTGAAGAACAACCTTGAGAAGATCGTGGAAGGACGGACGCGAGAACTCACCAGGGCATTGGAAGAAAGGGAGAAGACCCAGGATCTGCTCATCAGATCTGAAAGCCTCGCTGCCGTGGGCGCGCTAGTTGCCGGAGTGGCCCACGAGCTAAACAATCCCATAGCCAGCGTCTCAAGCCTGGTCCAGTCAGCTGTCGAGACCCTCGAGACGATGCCAGTGGGGCAACCCGTGAAAGCAGAGGGGAACGCTGGGGCTGAGGTCGAGTTGATCAGTGACCTGAAATTCAGCCTGAAAGAACTGGATCGCGCCTGGATCGCGCCGGAGGCATTGTAGCAAGCCTCCTTGGGATATCCCGCCAGACCCACGAAGACTCGGAACCCGTGGCCCTAAATGACGTGTGCAAAGATGCGCTGAAAGTCCTCTTCAATCAGCATAAGGGTACAGGCATTCATATCCTTGAGGCTTACGCAGAAACCCTTCCGGAGATCAGGGGGAATGCTGCCAACCTGGCTCAGGTTTGCCTGAATATCATAGGCAATGCCATTCAGGTTGTGGACAGTCAGCTGGGGAGAATCGTTGTCAGGACTGGCTACGACCCGTATAGAACGATGGTTGTCATTGAATGTGAAGACAATGGCCCTGGCATAACAGAGGGAGTCATGAAGGATATCTTCAAGCCTTTCTTTACAACCAAAGAAGTCGGGAAGGGGACGGGGCTGGGACTGTATATCTCCCACGAGATCGTATGCCGGCACAACGGAAGTATATTTGTGGAGAATAACTCGCTCGGGGGTGCCACTTTCAGGGTCGAACTACCGGTTGCCGGATAGCTCCACAGCCATTCGTATGGCTGCCACTAAGCTGCCCGGATCGGCCTTTCCGGTCCCGGCAATATCGTATGCGGTGCCGTGATCCACGGACGTACGAACAATTGGGAGGCCAAGGGTGACGTTCACACCATCGGAAAAATGTACCATCTTAAAGGGGATGAGGCCCTGATCGTGGTACATACACACGACTGCATCCCATTGCCCTTTTAGCGCCCGGTAGAAGACTGTATCCGGCGGATGCGGGCCCGATACATCAATGCCTGCTTCGCCGGCCTTGCTAACGGCTGGGGAGATGATTTGGATCTCCTCATCTCCGAACAACCCGTTTTCTCCTGCGTGCGGGTTCAAGGCTGCCACTGCCAGTGCTGGTTTCGGGATGCCAAAAGCGCTTCTAAGAGCGTCGTCTGTAATTCGAATTGTCTTAAAGACAGCCTCTGTTGTCAGCTTTCCGGGAACCCGGGCCAGGGGTAGATGGATCGTAACCAGGGCAACCCGAAGCCTGCTTCCGGCCAGCATCATAATGTAGTCTGAGGTCTTGGTGCGCTCGGCCAAGAGCTCAGTATGGCCGTCGAAGTCCACGCCTGACATACGCAGGGCCCTCTTGTTGATAGGACAGGTTGCCAGGCCCTGAACACGCCCCTGCATGGCCCAGTCGATCGCTTGATTGATATAGGCCACCATGGCGCGGCCGGTCTCTCGGGTTGGGTGGCCATGCTGCAGCCGGCTGCAATCGAGGTCAGAGAGCCCGATCACATCGATGCTCCCCTGTTGGTAGACGCCGGCCTCGGGAGAATCAACACTGTGAACCCGGAGCCCCGTGTTCAACCGTTCGCTCGCGGCCGTGATTACTGCTACGTCTCCAAGGACCAAAGGGCGGCAAGCCCTATAGACCGACGATTCAACGAGAGCCTTTGGGATGATTTCCGGTCCGATGCCCACAGGATCACCCATCGTGATCGCTATGATGGGGCGTTTTTCCATGCTCTTCATTGTTCCCCGCCTCAGGAACTATCTATAAGTCTGGCCGGCAAAAGTCAATCAGTTCAAGGGGCTTTTAACGGGTTTTGGGCACCCGGATTCAGTGGCCGAAATTTTTAATTCGGTAAAAACGGTCTGTTATGAGCAGAAAGAGAAGCACCTGTACAATTTTGAGAAAACAGGACAAAATAGGAGCAAATCAGCGTTTTTGGGAGAAGAGAAGGGTGTTCAAAAGTAGCCTTGAAGTGAGCCAAGGCGTTGGAATACTGAAACAAAATTGGTATCTGGAGAAAGGCTGCATTGTAGAGCCTCTTGAGTAGGGCTGGATCTATTATACAATGAGATTAGCATGTTATGATATGTTGAAAGAAAATTCACTAAGTCCTCAAGACTCCAGATCTTTCGGTTTGACAACCTCATATTGATGTTTTAGAAGCAGCACACCTTACAGGGGTTATGAATAGTCTTTCTCGAAAATTCCATCAAAATCCAACAAAATTGCACTTTTTCACCGAATCCTTACATGGTTAGGGGCCTCCGTCCGTTGGTAAAATCTATGTCTTTCTTATTGCGCTTCTGTGACAGTTCGTGGTCTTGCGGTTCGCCGCAAAGCCCCCCAAAGTAGCCCCATGCAATCAGCCTGGAATCAAGCAAAAACCAAGATCCACAAGAAGATACCGCACCACAGTTTCATGGTCTGGATCGAGCCGTTGGAGTGGTTAGACCATCGGGACGAAAAGGTCGTACTGGGATGTCCTAACACATTTGCCAGGAAGTGGGTCATCAATCATTATGTTGACCTGATTGAAGAGGAGGTTGCCAGGGTTATTGAGACACCATGTCAGATTTCTTTGGAGGTTTCTGATCGCCCGAGCGAAAATGGTGACACGAAGCAGCCTCTTCTTCCCCATGTTTCACACCCGCAGCACCCGGTATCCATTTTCCACAAAGGCTTTACCTTTGACGAGTTTGTCGTTGGTATGTGCAACGATTTTGCCTACAAAGCTGCACTGTCTCTGGCATGCGGGAGGGATGGCCACCAGAATTCCCTTTTTCTGTTGTCCAAGACAGGCCTCGGCAAGAGCCACCTTTCTCAAGCTGCAGCTAACCATATCCTGAATGAAGATTCTGCGATCCGCGTCTGCTATGTAACGGCAGAGGAATTCACCAATGCCATGGTCTATGCTCTGCGGCATGACGCTATTGAACAGTTCAAGGAGAAGTACCGGAGACAGTGCGACGTATTGCTTCTGGAAGACGTTCAGTTTCTGAGTGGCAAGGAGAAGACTCAACACGAGCTGGGATACACCCTTGATGCATTGCTTGCCGCAGAAAAGAAGCTTATTTTCACGAGCAGTCATCTGCCTGATGATATCCCAAGGATGGACAAAAAGCTCGTTTCGCGGCTCTCTTCCGGTATCATATCCAATATTGAACCTCCTGATTACGAAACCCGTGTGCGTATCATCAACAAAAAGGCTACTTCGAAGTCGCTTGAGATTCCTGAAGACGTGGTTCACTATCTTGCCAGTGAGCTTACAGAGAACGTGAGGCAACTGGAAAGCGGCCTGGTTGGGGTTGCTGCTAAGGCCTCGCTCCTGAACCTGCCCATAGACGTTAAGCTGGCTGAAAGCGTGGCGAAAAATATTGCACGACGGTCTCAGCAAATCACAGTAGAGTCTATTCAAAAACTTGTATGCAAATACTACAAGATGGGCATGGATGAACTCCTTTCTCGCTCCCGCAAGCGGCGCATTGTCCAGCCTAGACAGGTTGCCATGTACCTGTCTCGTCGGTACACAGCCGAGTCCTTTCAGTCCATTGGTCGGAGCTTCAATCGCTACCACGCTACCACCCTTCATGCCATTGGCACGGTTGAACGGCTCATTCGAGAACAAGGAGCTGTCCAGAAGCAGGTAGAGTTCCTTTCTGAGAAGGTGGAATCAGGCGGTCTTTGACCTCAATCATCCCCAAGATCGAGGCAATCCTTGGCGGGGAGCACGTCTCGACCGCAGAAGAAGACCTCCTCTGTTACGCCTACGACGCCACCAACCGTCACTATCGTCCAGACGCCGTCGCCTTTCCGGGCAATGCAGATGAAGTCTCGAAAATCCTCAAACTCGCCAATCAGCATCGGTTCTTTGTAGTCCCCCGGGGTGCCGGAACCGGAATGAGCGGAGGGGCACTTGCTGTCCAAGGCGGACTCGTCCTCGTCATGACCCGGTTTAGTCGCATCCTATCCATTGATACCGAAAATTTTGTTGCAGCAGTAGAGCCCGGTGTGGTGACAGGGCATTTTCAAGAGGTTGTAGAGGAAAAGGGGCTTTTCTACCCGCCTGATCCGGCCAGTGCATCTTTCAGTACGCTGGGGGGCAATGTGGCTGAGTGCGCCGGAGGGCCGCGTGCCGTCAAGTACGGGGTTACGCGCGACTATGTCCTGGGTCTTGAGGTGGTGCTGCCAACCGGAGAGATCATCAAGACCGGAGTCCGGACGGCCAAGGGTGTTGTTGGGTACGATTTGACCCGGCTCATGGTAGGGTCAGAAGGGACTCTGGGAATCATTACAAAGATCATATTCAGATTGCTGGCTCGCCCTGAGGTGGTGCGCACGCTAAGTGCGGTCTTTGCCCGGATTCATGACGCCGCAAGTACTGTCTCAGAAATTGTACGCTCCGGGGTTCTGCCGAGGACCGTAGAATACATGGATCAAGCGGCCATAAGGTGCGTTGAAGATCATCTAAAGATCGGGCTTCCGGTGGATGCCGGGGCCATGCTGCTGATCGACATCGACGGAAGCCCGTCTGCTGTTGAGGCAACCCTTGGTCAGCTTGTTCCGATTTGCGAGGGAAAGGGTGCCCATGAAGTAAAGGTGGCAGGCTCGGCACAAGAGGCCGGGGAACTGTGGAGGGCACGCAAGGGCATATCGCCGGCACTGTACAAACTTGGACCGGACAAGATGAATCAAGACATCGTAGTGCCGCGCAGCCGCATCCCGGACATGGTGGAATGGATAGACGACCTGAGGGAGCGGACCGGCCTCACGATTGTTACCTTCGGGCATGCGGGTGATGGGAACATACATTTCAACATCATGCTGGACAAGCGTGACGAAGAGACCCTTGCAAAAGCCGAATCTGCAATCAAGGAACTACTCCGACAGACGATTGCACTGGGGGGAACGATTTCCGGTGAACATGGCGTCGGAATCACCAAGGCCCCGTATATCGGGATGGAGATCGGCACTGAAGAGCTTGCCCTGATGAAACGTATCAAGGCCCTGTTCGACCCGAACGGGGTATTAAACCCTGGAAAGATCTTCTGACCTAAGAATTCCATCCACGAAAAACCAGCCGTTGTCATCAATACTGAACCTGCCAAGAAAAAGGGGTTAGCCATTTTGACTAACCCCTTCTCTTTACTGGAGCCGGCGATGGGAATTGAACCCGCGACCTACTGATTACGAATCAGTTGCTCTACCCCTGAGCTACGCCGGCTAAATGCTTGGAACACCTTGTATCATCTGGGTTTGCGGAGAGTCAACGAAATTGTAGAAGTCAGGGCCTCCCCGTATTGTGATTACTTGATCAGGTTTAGCCCTACGGCACACATTGATTTAGTGAGGGTATTCCTTGCTCGTATGCAAATGGGGAAAAGGGGTGTCTTCCGGAACTGGAACGCCAAGGAATTCGCACAGCGGTTCCCACCCATCCTTTACCTCGTAAACGAGCAATTTGTCTTGGGGGACGATGCGCCTGACCTCCTCGTTGTGGCGCTGATAGACAGCAATCGACTCCTGTTTGTCCTCGAACCGGCCGTGGAAGGTGCCGTCCCAAACAATGTGGCGCCGCATCCGCCTGAGGGCTCGTGATTTTGGATTCAGCCGACTTATCCATTTCATCACGCCTTGTTTGGCGGAAGCATAGTGATGAATAGTGCGAAGGCCACTTTCATGCCACTTATCCGGATCGCGTACCGTCAAAATGATCTTGGCTTGCGGATAGTACTGCATCAATTGTTGATAGAAAGTACAGCTTGGCCAGTCCACCGTGGCCTGATAACCC
>JAFDFO010000142.1 GCA_019309815.1 Deltaproteobacteria bacterium | reverse complement strand
CGGCATGATGGCCACTGTGGTGGCCTCCGGACTGACCATTGGCCCCGCGCTCGGCGGCATGTTGATCCACCTGTTTTCCTGGCGGGTAATCTTCTACATCAATATCCCCATCGGGATTGTGACTGCGGTCTTGATTGCCCGGATGCTGCGGGGCACCCAGGCTGACGTCACAGCCGAGGAATCTTTTGATTGGATTGGGGCTGTCCTGTTGACGCTCTCCATGGTCTGCTTCTTGTTAGCAGTAAGTCATGGTTACAATTGGGGATATTTTTCGCTGCGAACACTGTCTTTTCTGGGTGTCAGTCTACTGAGCACTGTGGTTTTCATCCTACACGAGATTAAGACACTGCATCCCGTTGTGCAGCCTTCCCTGTTTGCGGTTCGCCTCTTTACCCTGCCCATTCTGAGTGGGGTTACCTTGTTTATCAGCCTGTTTACGGTTGTTTTTCTGATGCCCTTCTACCTGATACACCCCTGTGGCTACCCTATTGAGCAGGTGGGGTTGTTCATGGTCGTTCCCTTTGTCTTCCTGTTCTTTGTTTCCCCTCTTGCCGGTTATCTGTACGACAAGGTAGGGTCGCGGATGCTTTGCACGGTTGGGATGACGATAGTGGCCGTGGCCCTTTTTTCCCTATCCGGAATCAGTTACGCTGAGACGCCCTTGCCAATTATCTGGCGACTGGCCCTTGTCGGCTTGGGGACTGCCATATTTCTGCCGCCCAATAGCTCTGCAGCCATGACCGCGGTGCCGCCCGACCGGCGTGGGATTGCTTCCAGCACGGTTGCTGCGGCAAGGAACTTCGGGATGGTCATGGGTGTGGCACTGGCAGGGGCGATATTCAACACCTGCTTTCACATGTTCAGCGGAGGGCTGAGCCTGAAGGTCTACCGCCCGGAGCTCTCTCCGGTCTTCATGTCTTCCTTTCGCTATGCCATAGGGGCGGGAGGGGTCGCGGCCATGATTGGCGCTGTCCTTGCCTTTCTTAGGGGACCTGATCCAACGGCATAGAGTTGACCTCGCAACTGTTTCCTTGCATGGAGGTGGCGCCCCAAATCCACCGTCTGCTTTATGTACTGATAATGATATCAGGTGATTTCAGGGTATTCCTGATCACCAGCAAGGCATTAGATGCAAGGCGCCGAGGAGCGACGACTGAGGCGTATGAGCAATACTCCGCAAGGAGGAGCGATCGAAGGTAACGCCGCAGATGATGCCTTGATGGTGGATCAGGGGCGCTTTGGATTGTTGACAAACTCCGGCTGACTGAAATAGAATTTTGTTAGACATATCGCCTCGATTCATTTCTTGTTCGATTTTACAGTGAGGAGCTCTTGGAGGGCAAATGAGTCACGAAGAAGAATTCTCGGGGTCCCTGAGGGGACACTTTCTGATAGCCATGCCGAGTCTTTCGGATCCCAATTTCTCGGAGACCGTCACATATATATGCGAACACAACGATGAAGGAGCCGTGGGGCTGGTGATCAACCGGATCCATCCGGAGCTGACCATTGAGACCGTGTTCAGGGAGTTAAAAGTGGCATCGGTTCCAGAGGTGGACGCCCTTCCCATGTATTTGGGAGGGCCTGTGCACGAAGGTCAAATCTTCATACTGCATGGTCCCCCCTTTGGTTGGGAAGCCTGCCGACCGGTGACACCTACCCTCGCTTTGAGCAATTCAAAAGACCTTCTGGAGCAGCTCGCCAAGGGTGAAGGGCCCCAGTCTTTCGTTATCACGCTGGGATGTGCAGGGTGGGGCCCAGGCCAGCTGGAATCAGAAATTATGGCAAATGCTTGGTTGTCCTGTCCTGCCAGTGAGGCGATCCTGTTTGACACCCCAACAGAGCGAAGATGGGCAGAGGCTGCCAAACTCATGGGGGTCGATATAAAACTACTCACCGGGGTTGCCGGTCATGCATAGAGAAGAAGGGCTTTTAGCGCGTTTGGATGCAGCACGGGCTTTGGAGTAATGGAGTGGTGGAAAAAAAGAAAAACCAGTACTCCAATACTCCAACACTCCGGCGTTTAAGTACTCCATCACTCCAGTGTTTTATCGCTTCACAACTCCATCATGAATAGAACTGTTTTGGATTCGGTCATCTCCACCCTCGAGGACGTCAGAGACTTCTCCGTTGAGTGTTTTGCCGATGCGCGTGGCAGCCACGACTGGGATCACACGCGGCGGGTGTACAACCTCTGCATGCACATCGGAGAGGCCGAGGGAGCCGATCTGGAGGTGTTGGAAATTGCTGCCTATCTTCACGATGTGGGACGGTCCCACGAAGATACGTCAAAGGGGGCGGTTTGTCATGGGGAAAAGGGCGCGGAGATCGCCACTAAAGTATTGGCAGAATACCCGGTTTCCGATGAGCAGAAGGCAAACATCATTCACTGCGTTCGATCGCACAGGTTCCGGGGAGACTGTCAGCCCGAGACTTTGGAGGCGAAGGTGCTCTTTGACGCCGACAAGCTGGACGCCATCGGCGCCGTGGGCATTGCCAGGACCTTTCTCTTTGCCGGCGAAGTGGGGGCAAAGCTCCACAACCCACATATTGAGCCAGAGAATACAGAGCCGTATAGTGAGGAAGACACGGGATATCGAGAGTACACACTGAAGCTTTCAAGGATCAAAGACCGGATGCTCACAACCGAAGGCAGACGCCTGGCCATGCAGAGACATGCATTCGTGGAAGCGTTTTTTGATCGGCTTACCGAGGAGTATGAAGGGCAGAAGTGAGCAATAGCAGGGGAGTCTTTTGATACCTACAAAAGAACAATGTCTGGAGCTGATCCAGCGACACAAGATGTTGCCGCACATTGTCCGGCACAGCCGACTCGTGACCAGGGTGGCGCTGCTTATAGCCGGCAAGTTGAACGGCGTTGGCCAGCAGCTTGACCTTGCCCTGGTGGAGGCCGGGGCTTTGCTCCACGACATTACTAAGACGATATCCATCGAGACCACAGAAAACCACGCGCAAACCGGAGGTGAGTTACTCACTTCTTTGGGCTATCCTGGCGTGGCCGAGATTGTACGTCAGCATATCTGTCTCGATCCGGGGTCGTTTGACCCGGATGCTGTTACGGAGGCAGAGGTCGTCAACTATGCTGATAAACGGGTGAAACATGAAGAAGTCGTAGACATCGAAGACAGGTTCCAGGACGTGCTGGAAAGGTATGTTAAGAAGTTTCCGGGTCTTGAGGCTCGTTTTGAGCAGGTCCAACGCGAAACGCAACTTGTGGAGCAGAAGATATTCTCCAAGATCGGTATCAGACCCGAACAAGTCAAAGACATCCTCATCAAGGGTTAGCAATGTTGTTTCCAATAGCGGTCCGGAGTAATGGAGTAATGGAGTGATGGAGTAATGCAAAAGAAGATTGTTTTTCCAGTACTCCAACACTCCACTACTCCATTGCTTAATTATTCCCACCCAGATGACAGGGCCTCACAGGATTGAATACATGAACTGGTCAGCTGATGCTGAAGCTGCAATGAAAAAGGTGCCGTTCTTTGTCAGAAAACGTGTGCGTACCCGTGTTGAGAAAGAGGCAGAAGAGGCCGGGAAGAAGACGGTCACACTAGCCGAGGTGAAGGCCACCAAAAAGCGTTATCTGCAGCGCATGAGTGATGAGATCCGGGGTTATCAGGTTGAGACCTGTTTTGGCCCCATAGGATGCCCTAATCGTGCGGTGGAAGGCGACGGCCTGGTGCAGAGGCTGGAAGACGTTCTTAAGAAAGCCAACCTGCGTGCCTTCCTGGAAAAACACGTGGTTGGTGACTTGAAACACCATCACGAATTTCGCGTCTCCGTAGCCGACTGCCCAAATGCCTGTTCCCAGCCTCAGATCAGAGATATGGGCATTATCGGAGCGGCAGAGCCCATGCTTACCGATGAGGATTGCACACTTTGCGAAGCGTGCGTCGAGGCCTGTAAAGAAGACGCGATTACCCTTGATGAAGGCAAAGAACTGCCTGTCATTGACTATGATCGCTGCCTGATGTGCGGTCAGTGCATCAAGGAATGTCCAACAGACACCATCGCTGCCGGGCGAACAGGCTATCGGGTGCTATTGGGGGGTAAACTGGGCCGCCACCCCCGACTGGCAGAGGAACTCCAGGGCCTGTACTCCGAGGACGAGGTTGTCGAAATCCTGAAGCAATGCATCGCTTTCTACAAGAAGAAGAGCAAACGCGGGGAGCGCTTTGCAGCCGTGTTTTGGAAAGCCAGAGACAAAAAAGAAATCCCCGTGCCCTCGCTGGCGAGGGCCGGGGATTCTTAGGGGCGTTGGCGTCTACTTCCCCTTTGAGAAAACTTCTGGCGGCCTAGTTGTATTGCCCGTGGCATTCGGGAAATCAGTCGCTTTATAGGCCTTCTCGTTGTGTTTGATGAGGTCTCGCGCTTCTTCCATGTAGTTGTTGTATCTCTTCTTGCACTCATAAAAGCCGTGCCACCATGCATAGTCCGGGGCCATCATGGCTGCACCCATTCGGGCACGGCGGCCTTCATGGTGCCACAGTTCGTAGTACTCCACTTCCAGACGTTCATCAAAGAACCTCGTCTTATCCAGAAGCCCCTTGCCGTAAAGGTCATCCAACATTGCCTTGGCAGGCTTGAAGTAGACATCATTGTATTCCTGGACCACCTTATCCAGCTTCACAAAATGACCATCCACCCAGGTCTTGCCGTGGCACTGCATGCAGATCTCCGTCATCTTCTGTCTTTCTACCTCATGGTTTGTCTTGGCCGGGAAAGGTTTGAAGTCAGACGGACGGATGGTCAGGGGTGCTTGAATCTCCCATGCAAGCCTTTCCGTGACGTCGTGAGAGGTCAGCACCGACCCGGATCCTGACATGTGACACGACGCGCACGTGGGGCCGCGGAAATCAACACCGGGTGTCCACGTTCCCGGGGCGGCGTCCCAGTTGTACTCATCACCGAAGGCCGTGTAGATGTCGCCGTGCTTGGATTCCATGTAAATCTCGATTTGGGGATGATCGGGTCCGAGGTGGCATTGGCCGCACGCCTCGGGCTTTCTTGCTTCCATCACAGAAAAGCGGTGCCGGGTATGACAACTCGTACAGCTCCCTTTGCTCCCATCCAGATTGACACGACCCACCCCGACATTGGGCCAGGTCTCGGGATCGAGTTTGCCTTCTTTGACTTTCAGAATCGTTCCATGACAGTGAAAACAACCGACGGCGCGTTCGAAATCGCTGTTCATCCCCATTTTCAGCCATGGATCGATCTGCCAGATGATCTCGTGCGTGTTGGCATGCTTGCTCACGCTGTACTGCTTTGCTTCGTCCGGGTGGCAGCGGGAGCAGTCCTTGGGTGTGACGACGGCCGATATTGGCACCTTGTATTCCTTGGTGCCGTATTTCTGGTCTGAGCGCTCGTACTGCTTGAAATGCTCCTTACTGACGTCCGGGTCAAACGATTCGGCCTGGTGGCAGTCCAGACAGGTAATGTTTGCGCTGGCGTGGCGGCTGTGGCCCCAGTCCGCAAACAGGCCCGGGCTCTCTCTCTTGTGGCACTCTATGCAGGCCACTGCCGCTTCCGGCATGCTGCG
>JAFDFO010000141.1 GCA_019309815.1 Deltaproteobacteria bacterium | reverse complement strand
CACAGTCATTATTCCCCTGATCTTGTCTGTCATCCTCATGGGGATCTACCTGGCCCAAATCCGGGTATACCCGGAAAAGGAATTCTCGGTCCTTCGAGAAGGACGTTTTACACCAATCATTTTTGAAATTACTTACAAGCGACAGATATTTCATGTTGGGCTTGATCTCGTTCTTATCGCATTTGCCTACTATTTGTCCTATCGCGTCCGTTTTGGCTTTTCTTATGAGTTCGCCTTTTTCTTCACCGTTTTTCTAAAATCGCTCCCCGCCATTATCATCTGCAAGCTCGTAGCTTTTTTTGCACTGGGCGTCTATCGGGGAATGTGGCGGTATATGGGATTGAGCGATGTATTCGTCTATCTCAAGGCCACCTTCCTGGGAACCCTCCTTGCGCTGGCATTTGTGACCTATTTCTACAGATTTGCCTCCTTCTCCAAAGGAGTCTTTCTGATCGACTGGTTCTTGACAACGACCTTCTTGATCGGATCCCGAGTCTCGTTTCGCTCTTTCGGCGAGTTCATTAAGCAGAAAGGCTTGAAGGGAGAAGAAGTTCTCATCTATGGAGCCGGGCACGGGGGCCAGGTGCTGCTGAAAGAAATCCTGGACAACAAGCGCTTTGCTGTGAAGCCTGTGGGTTTCATTGATGACGACATCACCAAGGTCGGAAAGCGGCTTGCCGGCTATCCGGTCATGGGACAGGGAACAAATCTTGAAACAATCCTTGAAAAAGAACCTGTCAAAGGCTTGATCATCTCGTGTCGTGACATGACCGAAGAGAATCAAGAAAGAATCATAGCACTGTGCCGTTCTAGGGGACTTTTTCTGAAGCGCTTTATTGTGAATCTCGAAGACATTGATCTGGAACAGGATCTGCCATGAACATGGGGAAACTCACGCGTTATGGATACAACAAGAAGAGTGAGATAGAGTGCCAGAAATCATAGAAGATAAGGTACTTGTGATTGCAAGCAGCTACACATGACAAAAGTACACGATTCAAAACAATACGACTTGATACTCGGGATTGAAACCTCTTGTGATGAAACAGCCGCCGCTGTGACCTCAGGTGGGTATACTATCTTATCCAATGTGGTCTGGTCACAAGTGGCCATTCACCATCCGTACGGCGGTGTTGTGCCGGAGCTGGCAGCCCGAAAACATATGGAAAAGATTGTTCCGGTAGTGGAACAAGCCTTGACGGACGCCGGCGTAAACTCCAACGGTATTGATGGCGTTGCTGTGACCTGCGGGCCCGGCCTGGTCGGCGCTCTACTGGTTGGACTCTCCTTTGCCAAAGCCTTTGCATATGCCAGGGGCCTCCCATTGACAGGAGTCAATCACCTGCACGGGCACATTGCAGCGATCTACCTTCAACCGGACCCGCCACCCTTCCCTTTTGTTGCGCTCCTCGTATCTGGCGGACACACGAACCTTTATTATGTCACAGGCGCAATGGACTTTGAACACATGGGCCAAACCAGAGACGATGCTGCAGGTGAAGCTTTCGACAAAGTAGCAAAGATCCTCGGCCTAGGATACCCTGGGGGTCAGGTGATCGACCAGCTCTCCCAAGAAGGAGACCCTGAACGAATACGTTTCCCCAGAGCATTTCTTGACAAAACCGGGTTCGATTTCAGTTTCAGCGGCATCAAGACTGCCGTGGCCCGGTATGTGGAAAATGAAGACAACGCAACAAGACACATTGCCGATGTTGCAGCCGCATTTCAAGAAGCAGTCGTCGATGTCCTGGTTCATAAAGGGATTGCAGCTGCAAAAGCCAAAACTTGCCGGCACTTGGCACTAGTGGGTGGCGTCGCCTCGAACAGCAGACTTCGGGCGCTCATGACGGAAGCGGCCCAGGAGGCTGGCATATACGTCCATATCCCCGGTCCCGAACTGTGCACCGACAATGCGGCAATGATTGCAACGGTGGGATATTATCAGCTCTCTGAAGGCAAGACCGCAGCCCTTGACATAGATGTTTACTCCAAGACGAGCCATTCCGGACGGTTGGGAGTTGTTCGATAGTAGGCAGTAGGCAGTGAGCAGTAAGCAGTAAGGAGTAAGCAGTAGGGAGTAAGCAGTAAGGAGTAGGCAGTAAAAGCCAGAAACCTGACATGGTGCCTACTGCATACTGCATACTGTTTACTTACCACCGCATACTGCTTACTTGCATGTACAGAGTTAAGAATAAACGAGTTCAAAGGAAGGAGTAATTGATTCTATGAAAGCCTTAGTACTCTCGGGTGGCAAGGGAACCAGGCTCAGGCCGCTGACACATACCATGCCCAAACAGCTTGTTCCCGTGGCCAATCAACCGATTCTGGCGTATGTTTTTCGGCACATTCAGGATGCCGGTATCAAAGATGTGGGGGTCGTGGTTTCCCCGGAAACACAAAAAGATGTTCGCCGATTTCTCGGCAAAGGGAGCCGTTGGCGTGCACGAATTACTTATATCCTGCAGCAAGAGCCCCTGGGATTGGCCCACGCGGTCAAGACAGCCCGCCCTTTTTTGGGCAAGTCGTCCTTTGTGATGTATCTTGGAGACAATCTCCTTGCGCAAGGGATCAAGGAGTTTATGGAGGCATTTCATTCAGAGGACCTCGACGCGCTCATATTTCTCAAGGAGGTCGAAAACCCGCGGGCATTTGGCGTGGCCGTACTCAACAAGAAAGGCCGGGTTACAAAGCTTGTGGAAAAACCAAAGACCCCACCTTCCAATCTAGCCTTGGTGGGGGTTTACTTCTTCTCGCCTGCCATCCACGAGGCTATTGACAGGATCAAGCCTTCAGCTCGAGGAGAGCTTGAAATCACGGATGCCATTCAGGAACTGATGCGCTTGGGAAAATCGGTGAGAGGACGGATCCTCGAGGACTGGTGGCTTGATACAGGGAAGAAAGACGACTTCTTGGCAGCCAATACAATCGTCCTGGATAACTATACCAAAAGGGACATCCAGGGGAAAGTGGACCGTAAAAGCAGTGTCACCGGACGTGTCCAGATTGACAAGACAGCAAAGATTGTCAATAGCAGGCTTCGGGGCCCTATCGTCATAGGAAAGAAGTGCGAAATCGTGAATTCATTTATCGGGCCGCACACGACGATCGGACATGGTACGCGAATCATTGATTCAGCCATAGAGCACTCGGTTATTCTCGACAACTGCTACATTGAGAACATAGCCAGACTCGAGGACAGCCTGATTGGCCGGGAAGCCAGAGTTGTGGATCCGAAGAATCATAGCCGCGCTTTGCGTCTGCTTATTGGAGATAATAACGTAGTGGAGGTATAGTGTGGCGTCTCAGAAGTTATTTGCAAAAATCAAAGCTTTGATGATATCCGCGTTGATTCGTCAAAATACAAAATTCGAAGCACGAAATCCGTACTGTTTTCAAGGCGTGAGCCGCAAATTCGAAACAATGACCAAAATCCGTAATGTTCTCAAGGCGCAGGCCGCAATTCTCTAATGTTCAAAAAAGTTTGTGAAGTGTTTCGGTCATTTGAATTTTGGTCATTCGGATTTGTTTGCGGCTGACGCCTTGAAAACAGTACGTGCTTCGATATTCGAATTTCGGATTTAACGCGACGTCTTTGTGCGGGAAGATACAATCATGGAATTATGTCAGTTGTTCCCGGGACACGATACTAGGAAGAGATACGGATCTGCAATATGAGATGTGCATAACGGATTTTCCTTATCGCACCGCATATCACACATCACACATCTTTCAAACACAGCGAGTCTTGCGCCTCTGCGACGAAGGAATACTCATAAAGGAGAAAGTGCAATTTGAAGAATGCAATACTCATCACGGGCGGCTCTGGCTTCATCGGATCCAATTTCATACACCACATGCGCAGGACTCATCCCCAGCTTGAGCTCATCAACCTGGATATACTTTCCTACTCAGGCAACCCTGACAATCTAAAAGCCCTGAAGGACGATTCGCACTACCGCTTTGTTCAGGGAGACATTGCCGACGGGGCCCTGGTGAAAGCACTGCTTGAGCAAAACCGTGTTGTTTCTGTGGTACATTTTGCTGCGGAATCCCACGTTGACCGATCGATACTGGAGGCCGGGGCTTTTGTGCAGACCAATGTTGTCGGCACTCACGTTCTCCTCGAAAACGCCAGGCAGTACTGGGTCGAGACGCTCTCAAGAGACTCCTCTTTCCGTTTTGTTCATATATCCACTGACGAGATATACGGAACTCTTGGAGACGATGGATTCTTCTCTGAAGAAAGCCCTTTTCGCCCTAACTCTCCATATGCTGCCACTAAAGCGGCTGCGGATCTGCTTGTTCGTGCATATTTCGAGACTTACCGGTTGCCGACCCTGATCGCCAGACCTTCAAACAACTACGGGCCTTATCAGTTTCCGGAAAAATTCATCCCCCTCATGATTACAAACTTGATGGAAGATAGCCCCCTGCCCATTTATGGAAGGGGCATCAACGTCCGGGATTGGATTTTTGTAGGGGATGCCTGCCGCGCAGTTGATCTGATCATGCACCAGGGAGTGCCTGGGACAGCCTACAATGTTGGCGGTGAGACCGAGAAACGCAACATCGACGTGGCGCAGGAGCTTTTGGCTATGTTCAGCAAGGATGAATCATGTCTCAGCTTTGTTGAGGACCGTCCAGGCCATGACTTGCGCTACGCTTTGAACAACAGGAAGATCAAGGATGAACTCGGATGGAAACCGACTGTGCCCTTCCTCGAGGGCATTGAACAGACCGTAGCCTGGTATAAGGCGAACGAATGGTGGTGGAAGCCTCTCAAAGAAAGGCTTACATCGGAAAGCAGAGGCTTCTGGACGAAATCATGAAGGTCATCATTGCAGGCTCCAAGGGGATGCTGGCTCAAGACCTGATCCCTCTATTGACAGAACAACACGAGACCTCCTCCTTTGACCAGGATGAGGTAGACATTACAGACAAAGGGCGTGTTTTCGAATTTGTAGGCAGTGTCAAGCCGGATCTTATTGTGAATTGTGCTGCCTACAATCAGGTGGATCAGGCCGAGGCGGATCGCGAAACAGCATTTCGCGTGAATGGGGAAGGGGTTAAACACTTGGCTCTTGCGTGTAAGGAATTCAAAAGTGTCTTTTGTCACTTCAGTACCGATTATGTGTTTGACGGCAAAGGCAACCGACCCTACCAGCCGGACGATGAACCCAATCCGATTAGTGCTTATGGAGAATCAAAGCGGGCTGGCGAAGTTTTTGTCCACTCCATACTGAGCGACTACTATCTGATCCGCACCAGTTCACTGTATGGCAAGCATGGGCCAAACTTCGTTCATACGATCCTACGGCTGGCTCAAGAGCGGGATGTGCTGAAAGTAGTTGAGGATCAGGTCATGTCCCCAACATGGACTGTGAGCCTGGCACATGGAGCACGGAGGCATTAGCTGGCTTGAATTTGCCCAAGAGATCCTCAGACTAAAGGAACTTGGCAACAGAATTGAGCCAACCACGAGCGCAGAGTTCGATAGGGCAGCCAAACGGCCGACGTATTCTGTGCTTGACACCACCCTTCTCACTCAACGCTGCGGCTACGAACCCATTCCATGGCGGGAGTCTTTGAAGCGTTGTATTGATACGATTTGATTGAACTCACGGGTTTGGCCCTAAAGGGTATAAAACTAGGCAGGTCTTGGCCCCGATGTTTAATGGGTAACCTCGCCTCAAGCGGACGGGGTATTAAGAATAAGAAGAAAAATAATCGTTTGACCTAATCGCCATGTTTTATTATGTTCTTAGTAACTCCCCTGGGAGGGGAGGAACGGCATAATACAATGAAACGCGGAAAAAGCACATTAGGCTCGCTTGAAATGCAACTCCTTGCCTATGTCCAGTTGCGGAAGTTGGACATGATTCGTACAGGAGACATATCTCCTATTTTAGGCATCAGTTTGAAGCAGGAGTGGAAGCTTCTCAGCCGATTGGCTATTTCCGGAGTAATTATCCGACTGAAACGGGGGGTGTATCTGGTCCCGCCTCGCATGCCATCAGGAGGCCGATGGGTTGCAAGTGAATACTTAATCCTCTCAAAACTGATGACCGTTTACGAAGGTAAGTACCAGATCACCGGTCCAAATGCCTTCAATTTCTATGGGTATGATGACCAGATTCCTAATAGACTATATGTCTACAATAACCGTATTTTTGGAGAAAAGAATATTGGCGGCGTCGAATTTGTATTCATGAAAACGTCCGATAACCGATTAGGCTCAACCAGGAAATTCAAAACGTCGG
>JAFDFO010000390.1 GCA_019309815.1 Deltaproteobacteria bacterium | reverse complement strand
TCGGTTAGGCTTCCTACCTGTAGTGGCAGGACATGGTGTTGCATTGAGGTTTTGTTTGAGGTTTCGATATGATTTTCGTATCTTGACATTTGCCCGAGTAACGATAATGGGAAGGAATCTCTAGTTGTGGACTGACGAAACCAAACCCCATATCTTGTATTCAACGCTTATCTTCTTGTAACTCCTACCCTTTCATTCAAGACTACTGATTTTTCCCACGCATTTTGCCCGCAAAAAAAGAGCGGTGCCTTTTAAGTGGTTTTGGCGCACAAATTGCATGCATAATCATGCTAAGAAATTGTGAAATCGTCAAGGCAGCTCAACACTCTGTTGGGATAAGGAGGGCCGTTCCATGCAAATACGAAAAGTATCTCCACTCAAAAGGGCGTTATTGTATACCGTCGTTTTATCTCTGTCTTTCATATTTGCTTGGCAAGTGACTGGCCATGCCGCCACCACGGTTACTTTTGGCGACAACACTGGTGACGACGGTGACGACTTTCCCGGAACCATTGAAGATGCTCTCATCTGGGAAGGAGGCGTTTTTCTCAACTACGGAGGGACGGGAACTATTCCTGTGGGAGAAGGCGCTAATCTGGGGGAGGCCAGTCGGTCACTCATCCGCTTTAAGAACATAGCTAGCCATCTTCCGGATGGCGCGGTTATTACCTCAGCCACCATGTATTTGTTTTGCAGTTCTGAGGACAGTACTACTGATCACAGTGTCAGTGCCTATGGGGTTCTTCAGGATTGGGGGGAAGGAAATTTATCGGGGGGGTTTGGGTTCGATATTTGCTCTTGGAATTATTTCCAATATTATAATTTTCTGTGGAAAGCGGCTGGTTGTGATGTAGCCAGTGATGGAACAGGCGAAGATAGCACGGCTGATAGAAGAGCTACGGCTGAAGCCGGCACCCTTATTACCGGCACTGGCGGCTGGTTCACCTGGGACTTAACTGCCGCCGTTCAGAATTGGTATAGTTACCAATGGAGTGAATACGGCGTCCAGAAAGGTCTTCGACTCCCGCGAGGGCACTGATGGGCAGCGGCCCTATCTTTCGGTTACTTATGACGTAGGCGCTCCTGCCACTTCCAGTTATGCAGATTCAGCCCACGGTAACAAGATTCCTGCACCCGGAGAGGGCGTTAATCGCAAATGGGTGGGGACGGCTCCACCTTACGAAATCGGAGAGTGTTCGCATTGCCATGACATGTTTGACGACTCTATTTGTGGCGTAAATACGCTCAATTTGTTCGCTCCCCTTGATTATGACAGCCAATGGGACAACTTCTGTTTTCAGTGTCATCAAGACCCAAGTTCCTCCGTACAAGTCGATATGCCTTATCAATACACTTACAGCGTCACTCGTGGGGGTGCCCCCACCGCCGATGTTTGCCCGACAAACGTGAAAGGGGCCTTCAAGTTTGTAAACGAAGACGGCACACAGCGGAGCAAATGTGGTTCCACGGTTGGCTCTTCCCACTTCCTGGGTGATATCAGAAACTCTCTCGCGGGAAAGTGGGGATTTGATGCCGACCCGGCCAAGATCAATGCATGCCACGCCTGTCACAATCCTCACCTGGCCATGCAGGACTACCCCGCCTCGCGGCCCAGTGATCACGGCGGCTACTGGGAAGTATGGGGCGACGAGGCTGGTGAAAAGATGGATGATAATTGGGGGACCTATTATCCGCCTTATAAATACCCATTCCCTGAGGAACCTCTGGCCGAGGAGACGTATTTCGGCGGGAGTCCTCCTCCCCAAGCACATGAATGGGGGCCGGCAGGCACGTACTTTTCACCCGACACACCCGACTATGCGACACTCTGTCTGGATTGCCACCAGGACGCACAGCACAGCACCCGTCTTTCAAGGAACCTGAAAGTAATCAATTGGGAGACCGGGGACCGCCATGGGGAAAAAGGAGAACCGGGGGCGGCGCAATGCTATTATGGCTATTTAAAGGCTCCTTACGAAAATGATTGCTGGGGTACCATTAGTAAGCGCAAGGTGGTGATGTGTACCGACTGCCATGACCCCCACGGATCTCCCAATGAGTTTCTGCTGAGGACCTGTGTCAATGGGCATGATGATCTTAGCGTGCCAGGACCTGGTGAGTGGTGGGACTGGTGTTCGTCCTGCCATTGGATTGGTAGTGGCTGGCACAGTAGTGGTTTAGATTGCCCCAGCTGCCACGGTCATGGAGAGAATACCGCCTTTGGCGAGGGGTTTTGAGCCAACGGGAGAGGGCGCGGTCAAGGAGAGCTGCACAAACCGACAATTTTTTCGGAGTATGAGGGAGCGGGACGGTGAGCACTACCAAGCCCAAGATACCGTATATCCCAGCCGCGGTTGTTATCGGTGTCGCGGTGTTGATGTGGATCCTGAGTTGTGCGGACATAGCCACTGCATTTGACTTTCACACCGATTCAGCGCATGGTGACAACGCAGAGGGCGTGAATCGCAAGAACGTTGTGCTGGATCCGGCTCATCCGGATGCCTATGACATAGGAGAGTGTGCCCACTGCCATGACACCTTCAATGACTCCATTTGCGGCACAAATGACCTTATGCTCTTTAAAACCGAATACTTTTGTGTTCAGTGCCATCAACACCCTACCAATAATTCCTACCAGGTAGATATGCCCTACCAAGGCAACTACAGCCGCAGAATTGGAGGGGATACATCCATCATCTGTCCGGCGCATATAATGCAGGCTTTCTTATTTGTAAATCAAATTGGTGATGGTCAGCCTATATCAAATTGCGGCTCAACCAAGGGCTCTTCCCATAACCTGGCAGACATTGCAGACTCTTTGCAGGGAAAGTGGGGGTTTGAC
>JAFDFO010000021.1 GCA_019309815.1 Deltaproteobacteria bacterium | reverse complement strand
AAGGGGGTGAAAGCAGCTTATGAGGAGATCAATGTTAGTATTGGCAGTCGCAGCCATGAGTGTGGTGTTTCTGTTTGCAGTTGTTAATGCCACCCAGGAGTGCGCTGAGACCATGACCATGGAATCAAAGCTTTTCCCGACGCACAAGAAGAGTTTGGTCACCTTTACCCACAAGAAACACAACGCGGATTACAAGATTGCCTGTGCGGATTGTCACCATGTGTTCACGGACGGCAAGAACACTTGGAAAGAGGGTGATGCGGTCCAGAAGTGCGACGCGTGCCATGCTGAGGCCAAAGCGGCGACAGGAAAAGACGCGCCCAAGATGAGTAAAAAGGAGAAGATCCAGAAGTACTACTATTCAGCGATTCATGAGAACTGCGCAGGGTGTCATAAGGCGTTGAAGAAAGAGGCCAAGCCAACCGGCCCCACATCATGCAAGGAGTGCCATCCCGCGGCAGCAAAATAACACAAAGGAACAGAAATCAAATATGGGGTAAGCGTCGTTTCCAAGACCTTACCCTATATTTTTTCCAGTCTCACAGCAGGTTGGTATCAATAGTCCAGGCTACAAGGGGCGCAAGCCACGCGACCCAACGAGATACCCTTGAGCCTTGTGCCTTACGCCTTTAGCCTGCTTTTTCTATAGGAAATGCTTGCCGCAACCATCGCCTTGGCCCAGGAAGGGGTTCCCAGGGCATGCACATGGCAATAGGTGGCAAGGGTATTCTTGTAGCAAAGACCGTCACGCTTGCCCGCAAACCCGATTCCCCGTGTCACTTGAAAAGCGAGGTCCTCTGGTTTTCCCTGCCAGTTCAAGACACTTGAATAGTGAAACTCATGCCCTCGGACCTCAAGACCAGTTTCAAAATAGGGATTGGCCTGGGTCGCTTTGAAAACCCGAAAACCACTGGAAACACGCCGACCATGGGGTATGTCACCCCGCCAAACACGAGGCTCTCACCCAAATACATCAGTCCGCCGCATTCTGCGTAGATGGGAACGCCCTTTTCGGCCATACGACGCACATCGTCTCGAAATCGTTCATTCTCGGAAAGGATCTGGGCATGGGTTTCGGGAAAACCCCCTCCAATATATAGGCCGTCCAGGTCCGGAAGGTCTGGATCTGCTAGTGCACTTACCGTGATAACCTCGGCACCTGCGGCTTCAAGCGCCTCCAAATTTTCAGGGTAGTAGAACTGAAACGCCGCATCCCGAATCACGCCAATACGCGGCGCTGGCATGGGTCTTTCCGACGGTGATGCTGCGTCATCACCAGATACTTCAGGCTTTGCTCCCAAATCAGGTGCCTTGCCGGCAATGGCAGAAAGCCTGTCAAGGTCGAGATACTTCTCGGCCATCCCGGCTGCTTTTTCAACCGACTCGTCTGCCCAGTTGTGCTCAGGAGTGGGGACGAGTCCCATGTGCCTCTCGGGAAAGGCCTCCCCTTTCATCTTCGGTATCGCTCCGAGCACAGGGAGGGCGCAATACTGTTCGACCGTCCTTCGGATGATTGACTCGTGGCGGGCACCGGCTACCCGGTTTAGGATAACGCCGCAAATATCGACTTCAGGGTCGAATTGGAGGCAGCCCAGGACCATGGCAGCCACGGTGCGGGTACTCTTGGTGCAGTCTATGACAAGAACAACGGGGGCGTTAAGGAGTTTCGCCAGCTCCGACGTGCTGGTGCTCCCTTCAAGGTCGATTCCATCGTAGAGACCCCGATTTCCTTCGATAACTGCGAGGTCGCTCGTCCTGGTGCGGCTCGTAAAGGAGAGGAGGATCTGATCGGTAGGCATCAAGAAGGTGTCCAGATTATGACAGGGTTGGGCGGCCGCCAGGGCCAGCCAACCCGCATCAATAAAGTCTGGTCCCTTCTTAAAAGGGGCTATGGCCATCCCGCGCTTGCGCCAGGATGCGATCAGTCCTACTGAGACGATCGTCTTCCCCGACCCGCCCCGAAGGGCAGCAATCAAGATGCGGGGAAAAGCCATGCGTTTAGTTTCTTGTTATTGGAAAAGAACCATGGTTTCTTTGAATACGTGATAAGCCACTTCATTAACGAGGCTAATCTTCTTCCTCTGCTGCAGCCTGCTTGCCGACACCCTTAAGGCCTATGAGGGTCGTGCTCCCGCTGGACCAGTACTCAAGGGTTCCTTCACCGACCATCTTGTTAACCAGGTTCTTTACCGCTCTGGGCTTCTCATCGGGAATCATCTTGTAAAAGTCCTTCAGATAGAACTTTGACTTGCCCTTCTTTTTCTCAAGTGTCTCTACAATGAGTTTTTTGCTTGCTTCTTCGTCCATTATTGTTGCCTCTTTTCTAATAAGTTAGACAGGTTGTGTTTTTCACATACCCCCTCACCCCAGCCCTCTCCCCCATGGGGGAGAGGGTGAGAGCGAGGTTGAGATGTTATCTCTTTCTTCGGTTTACGTGAACTTGAAGTTGGTGGTCTGACGCCAGGTGTAATAGGCTGGATCACGGAAATCATCAATGAGATGGTGGGTAAATTCAAGGTCGCACTTCTCAAAGAACTTCTCCCAACCGATCCTTTCAGCCCACTGGCCCAGTCGCTCATACTTATTTGCGTCAGCCGAATATGCATCAACCATCTTTTTAATGGCTGCGGTCATGGTCGGCCAACGGGGCATTTCATTCGGGATAAACGCCACCACGACCTTGGAAAACTTGGGGCCGTCTATCCGGTTTGATATCTTGCCGCCTGCCATGAGCACGATACCATCTCCCTCTGTATCGGCCAGTGGCATGGACGGGCACATGGTGTAGCAGTTGCCGCAAAACATGCACCGCTCGTTCTTAACAGACACACTGTTCAACTTTTTGCCATCGATTTCCACCTTGGCCGGCTTGATGGCTGCCGTGGGGCACGCCGCAATGGCAAGAGGAATCTCGCACATCTTGTCCAGGTATTCATGGTCCAGCATAGGCGGCTTGCGGTGATAACCCAGGATGGCAATGTCCGAGCAGTGGACCGCGCCGCACATGTTCAGGCAGCAGGCCATGGAAACCCTGAGCTTGGCCGGCAGCTTCATATCGGTAAATTGGTCAAACAGCACGTCCATGGTCGCCTTGACCGTGCCCGAGGCATCGGTTGCCGGCGTGTGGCAATGGATCCAGCCCTGGGTGTGGACGATGTTGGTAATCCCGGCACCAGTGCCCCCTATGGGGAACTTGAAACATCCGCCGGGCTGTTTCCTGCCCAGGAGATCCTGTTTTAAGGGATCCACCTTGTCCTTGCTGTCCACCATGAACTCTACGTTGTTTCGGGTAGTCCACCGGACATAGCCGTCGCAATGCTTGTCGGCAATCTCCATAATCTCACGGATGTGCGACACACTCATGAGACGACAACCACCCACTCGAATCGTGTAGAGTTCATCTCCGCTTTCAGCAACATGAACAACAATGCCAGGCTCAATGATCTCGTGATACAGCCATTTGCCCTTGTTGTTCTTGATGACCGGTGGGTAAAACTCTGCATAATGCCTCGGTCCAATATCCGTAATTCTGTCTTCCATCGGTTTGTCTGGATTGTATCCTGAAGATATAAAAGCCATTCCGCTTCACCTCCTATCTCAAATGATGTTTTCTGAATTCTTTAATGTCGCCTTTCCAGCCGCCTGGAACCTCATCTTCCTTCCAGAAGATGTACGGGTTGGATCGAGGCTCCTGAACCATCTGGGGAATCGCCTTAAAGCCCGTCACCTCAAGCAGCTTCTGCAGGCCCTGGCGCTTGATCAGCTCACCAAGGCGTTCGCGGTTCTTGCCCTCTTCCATCCACCAATCCCAGATGGGTTCGACGACGGTCTCCTTGATCTCATCATAGGGTTCTTCTACCTTGATAAAAGGTACAATCAGTGTACCCATCTGGGCGCCATCCAAGATCGGGGCCTTGGCACCAGCCATTACAGAACAGCCCTTATCAAGGCCTGGTCGAAGCGCCCTGGGCATGACGCTGAGGCAGTGCATGCATCTGGTGCACTCCCTGTCGTTGATGGAAAGCTTGCTGCCGTCCCACGCCATACACCCGGTGGGGCAAAGATCAATCACCTCTTTCTGGATGTCAAACGGACCCCAGTCACGGCCTGCATGGTCACCGCCGCCTGGCGTTAATTCGCCGCCTGCATACGCCTTGGCCGCCTCCTGGTCGATACGGATATCATCACGCCAGGTGCCGATAAACGACAGGTCAGACCGGGCAATGGAGGCCACGCAGCAGTTGGGGCAGCCGTCAAACTTGAACTTGAACTTATACGGGAACGCAGGCCGGTGCAACTCGTCCTGATATTCCATGGTCATCTGGTAACACAACTCCTGGGTATCGTAACAGGCCCACTCGCACATGGACTGACCCATGCAATCAGACGGGGTCCGGAGATTCGACCCTGAGCCACCCAAGTCCTGGTTAATGTTGTGGGTCAATTCATAGAAGATCTCTTCCAGCTGGGGTGTGGTAGTCCCCAAAAAGATGATATCACCTGTGGCACCGTGCATGTTGGTGAGGCCGCTGCCGCGTCGGTCCCAGAGATCACATAATTGCTCTAAGTACGCAGTGTTGTAGAAGTGCCCCATCGGTTGATTAACACGAACAGTGTGAAAGTGAGCCACAGCCGGAAACATCTCGGGCTGGTCACAGTACCGGCCGATGACTCCACCGCCGTATCCGAACACGCCTACGATGCCGCCGTGCTTCCAGTGGGTCCTGCCGTGCTCAAACGATAATTCCAGTATCCCCAAAAGGTCATCGCACACTTCTTGCGGCACCTGATAATCAATCCCCTTTTCGTTCGTCATCCTGGACTCATGTTCACGCTTTATGTCCGAAACAAAGCTTGTCCATGGACCCGTTTCCAGGTCATCGAGCAGAGGAGTTTTGTGCTTGAATTCTACCATTATCCTACCTCCCTCCGTTTCTTTTGTTCTTCTTCAATGTGTTAATGCGTCTGGCACGGTCGTGTATAAACCGCCGCTAAAGAAAAGGCTCTCTTTCCCCTCACCCCCTCTCAACTTATTTGCTCTTTGTAATACTGGCAAAAATGCAAAAAGAACCGTAAGTTGAAATAACCACAAAATAGAGATACTAACACCCTTGCGCAGAGGGTCTGTATAGTCTTATTTACACGTTTTGTCAACAAAAAAACCTTGGATTATATGCTGATTTGTGTCCTTTGGGCCGGGATAGAAAACAAAACCCTTTCCGTCATCAAGGAGTAGGTTCGTTGGCTTCGCAGATGGGAGAAACCTGTCACAAATCGTTCAGGCCTTGAACGATTGTATGGAGTTTCGAGGCATGCTTTTTGAGGTGGTTTCTGATGACCGGTATGTCCGGCGCCAATTGATCACACGCATCAACAAGGGTGTGGAATCCGTGTGACAATTCTTCTACAGAAGAAGACTTGATATCTCGGATGAACGCGTCGAGAAAGCCACCTGGAATAACCTCTCGTTGCTCCTTGATCGCAAGACCTTCGATGAATCCCTCCAGGGTCGCTTGAACGCACCCGTCATTTGCCCATGCCACGGGGCCCACGCCATCCAAACGGTCCAGCCGCATCCTTATAGACAGATTCAACAGGAAAAACAGTAAAGCCTCATGGGCCGAAACCCCCTCGGAGCGGTCCAGCATGGGAGTGTATTGCCTAGCTGTTATGAGTCTCACATCTATGGACTCCCCATCTGCCTTCACCACGAAATCGCCGGCTGCATGATGCCACGGGAAGATCTGTTCAAAGGTCTCGACGTCATAATACAGCGTCAGCATCTTGGAAGTCTGATGGTATACCTCCCGGGTCTGGGATCGCGAAAGAAAGTAGGGGCTTTTTTCCGTATCCCAAACAAGGAGTCCCTGGGCCCCGTCTCTCTTGTCAATCGAAAGGTGGAATTCGTAGTATCCCTGGAACCAATCTGCCAGGAACATGAGCATGGTATTCTTGTCAGACCCTGATTCATGAAACGCTTCCCCCTGGAAATAGGCCTGTGGCAGGAAACGGTAGCTGTATCTCCTGTTCAGACCCTGCAACACTTCAAACTCACGACATAGCCAGGCCTTTCCCCTTGCCGTAATCGCCACGTTCATCACGAAAGCAGCGCGGTCAGCGCCGACCACCACTTCAATCCTGGCCGGATGGTAGTCACTGCCGTGCTTTTCTGCGTGGATCAGGATCTGGTCAATATCTGACAGGAGTATGTCTCGCCCCACTTGCCTGCTTGTAGCTTGGACCAGGGGTTCATAACCATCTTGGGACATGACATCAGTAACCCCCTCGAAATACCGCCCGTAGCTCACGCCAGGATCAGCAGCAGGGGGGTCCCCGCGCCTTGTCAATCGCATCGGAGCCTGGGAGGTGAGGTCATCCAGGGGGACATAACCGCGAGGGGATGGCAGTAGACACTGAATCTTCGGCTGGTGAGGTTTCATCAAAGCTGAAAGCTGGAAGAACAGCAACAGAGGTTGAACTTATCGTGTCCCGCTTCACAATGGTCCGGGCGAAGGGAGCACCCTTGGGTCGGCAAGTATGAGAGTATCACGGAGGCCCGTCTGTTCGAACGGCTTCACGCCCTTAACACTTTGAGCTTTCAGCTTTGAGCCTTGAGCTTCTCGACTTATCGATATGGTTCCAGGTCCTTCAAGAACTCCGGCTTAACGTCAAATCCATACTGCACGGCCTTGTCGCAGTGCTCGACAGCTTCCTTATGCGATCCCTTCTCAAAATACGCTAATGCAAGGTTGTTGTGCGCAACCGCAAAGGTAGGCTCAAGCGCCAGGGCCTTCTTGGCAGCAGTAATGGATTCCTCCAGCCGGCCCAGCATGAAATAGGCACTGGCAAGGGTGGTGTGAGCCTGAATGAACTTCGGATTCAGGGAGACGGCTTTCTCCAGGGGCTCGAGAGCTGCCTCCGGCTGACCTTGCTGCAAATAGACAAAACCTAAATTCCCATAAGGTTGGGAGAATTTCGGCCTGACCGAAATGGCCCGGTTGTTAAAGTTGATACAGGCAGCCAGATCTCCCTTGTGCAAAGAGATGCCGCCCAGGGCCACATACGCCTCTCCCAGGGTAGGGCATTCATTGACGGCAGCCATGAGTTCCTCCACGGCCTCATCCCACTTCTGTTCTTTGATCAGTCCCACGGCAAGATTGTAATGCGTTGTGCCGCACTCGGGGCTTTCGGCCAGGACCGCCACCTGGCCTTCAATGTACTCTCTGGTTGTCTTTGGTTCTTTCATGAAGCTCCCCTTTGGCCGTTGAGTCTGTGTACCGATTTTCCAGTTGAGCCCCCGTGCCCATCGGCCTGTTGAACCGGTTCGGGCCCATGGAAAAAACGGCAAACGGGCCAACCCGATGTTTACACATCTATCTACACGAGGGGCCTTTCCTTCAAGAGGATGACAGCACCTCATCATTGCAGATCATTATCGCGCCCCTGTGCCTCTTCCAGATATACTCCTTCCAGCAAGAGGCTTGTAAAGCTGTATAATTGCATACTTCATAATGTCCAGGCTCTTATTATCCGTTATAAAGCCCATTAAGGTATTCTCTCCCTCTTCGGGAAGTACGCCGGCACTTGAAGCATCGAAGGTCAAGTCCGAAAAGCCCTTCACAAGCTTCTTTTGTTCCTTCTTGTTGATGCCTACCTGAACCACCTTTTTGCCCTCCATCTCCTGCACCTGATCGGTCAATCCAGCGCCTTCAATCCGCTTGAGTTTCTCGTCATCCAAAAAGATATTGATGTAATAGTCAGCCATGTCTGCACCTCCAGTTATAGACTCTTAAAATGCTGTGTTCAAAGCAACATTGCCGTCATTTCGATGACCTTTTTCTGAAGCCCATCGCCCCCTCTTGTCCCACCACAACTTTCTCTTTGGCAATGGCGCTGCGGCCAAAGGAGGTTTCTTATATTATGACGATGATTCCATGTCAAGCAGCTCATCCTAAATTTATGCGCCCTTGCCTTGACAGACAAAGCCCTTTCTTCCTATACGACTATAGTGATTGTCAAAAATATGTTCCTTTTACGGCAGTCTTGTTAAGCTGGCAGGGGGTATCTCTTTTTGAATCAGGTCAATTCCCCTCTTCGCTCGTCGGAGGCAACATGTACGGAACGCTACAGGCTAGGCACAGGGCAGCGCCCCTTACACACTTGGTAGTGCGTTTATACATGGGTCAAGGCTGTGTAGAAGATCCGTGCCGTCATGGTACCTGTCAGGAAATATTCGGTGACCTGACTTCAAAAAGAGATACCCCCTGCCAACCCCTCACAAGTGGTTCAAAACGGAACATATTTTTGACAACCGCTCTAATACGGACTTCTCTATATCGCTTTCCTGGGGTGTAACGGGCTGCATGGAATTTCAAAATCGCATCAGAAATGAGTATGGCAAGTGTGACCTGCCGTCCAACACGATTAACAGAATAAAGGACGGATTACGAAGACTGGATCTCGATGTCCAGTACCGCCCCTTTCACGTCTCAGACAACATCCACTGGGGGCGGGTGTGGGTTGATTCAATAAGGATCGTGTGTGAGGGAAAGGGCACTACGCCGGAACTTGCAGAAGCGAGTGCACACGCAGAGGTGGCTGAACGCCTCAGCGCCGGGCTTTTCTACCCGGTTTTTGAAGAACAGGTGAGGTTTAACGTTCCCGCCCTGTATAATGAGGAAACCAACAGGTTTCTGAATTACGAATGGATGGAGGGATATGTACACGCCCACCAGGATGACTTGGAGAACCCCCTAAAAATTGACGACCTGCTGGCAGCCGAAAGCCATCTGACAGACAAGGACGTCGAAGACATCAAGAACAGCAGAATGGCCAGGCATTGGGTTGACGGTTTTTCAATCGTTCGCGAAGAAACAGTCAAGGTTCCGGTAAATTTTGTGGCATATATTCACGGATCCAATGGGATGGCAGCAGGCAATACCGTCGAAGAGGCAATAATTCAGGCCACATGTGAAATATTTGAACGTTATGCCCAGATACAAATCATCAAACCGGAGAAAACGATCCCCACAATCGATATAGATTCTATAGACAATCCGCTGATCAAAGACATGGTTGAATTCTATCAGGGGCAAAACATTAACGTAATGATCAAGGACCTTTCCCTTGACGGACTATTGCCTGCCATAGGCGTTCTCTTCATCAACAACAATTTGCGTCATGATCGTTTGGAACACAAAATGCTCATAGTCGGCACATCCTTTCATTTGGATGAAGCCCTAAGAAGGTGCCTGCTAGAAGGCGTGCAAGGCCGGGAGACTCTGCGGGCACCCCGTCCCCAGTTGGATAAACCCCTTGTGCATAGGTCTCGTGTCAATGATTTATACATGCTCATGAGATGTGGTGTTTCCATGAAAGACATTTCATTTCTTGAACAAGGAGAGGCCAAAAATTATGACAGCACCCGGATTGAAGACATACTTGGAGAGATTGCGGAGATTAAAAGAATATGTAAACTGTTCGATACTGATTGTATTATACTAAACCACACCCATCCGGTATTGAATTTCCCCGTAGTGAGAGTCATTATCCCACGGGTTTCTGATTTCTTGCCTTTCTTGAGACAAGACACTCTCGTATCTGAAAAAACAAGACCTTCCACTGCGTGGCGTGGAAAAGGATTTAGCAAGGTAATGCAAAGCTTTTTTGCTTGATAGGCTTGAACGTGGCTATCTGTGCTCAGGGCTGCCCCTTTGTAATACAAGACAAACCCATTCGCGGTCCGTTTCTTCCCGGATTAATCCGAAGCCTTGTTCTGTATAGGTTTTTCCAAGATCTTTCGATGCGGGCTCCTTGAAACCTGAAAGAACCAGAACGCCATCTTGCTCCATCTTTTCTGATAGAAGGGGTGATAGCCTCCTGAGCGTTGGGTAAGCCAAATTGGCCACAACGACAGTGAAATATGTGGCCAGTTCCTGCAAGGAGGTATTCGTGACTGTGACTTGATCAGCAAGCCCATTTAGTGAAACGTTATGGGTTGCCTCGGATACGGAACACGAGTCCAGATCAATGGCGATGACTTTTTGAACTCCCAACTTGGCCGATGCAATGGCCAGGACACCTGTCCCTGTCCCTACATCCAACCCATTTAATGGGACCTTGCGCTCTGCGTAACGATTATCGCCCAAGATGGAATCCAAGGCTCTCAAGGCCAGACAGGTGGTTGGGTGCGCCCCATTTCCGAACGCGGCTCCGGCCGCTATATCAACGACCACCTCCCCGGGTTGGGCTTGGTACGCCTTGTGAGGAGGCTTGATCACAATCCTTTTGGAAACCCGAACCGGCCTGTCAAAAGACTTTTCCAAAAAGCTCGTGCCATAGAGATACGTGTAGCTGAGTTCTCCGAGACCGACTAAATCTCTGATGGCAAGCCGGACCGTTTTTCTATGAATACCAGCAGCCCTGGCAACAACCTTCTCCACGCTACCGGGGGTCACCTTTTCATTGGCCTCAATGACCGTGTTGTATATGATGTCTCTTAATCCTTGTTTCATAGATTGAAGGCGCTCGCCGTGTTTCCAACATACAGAGAATCCGAAAGGCCGCGCTGCCCGTTTTGCGGAGAACCTTTTGAAAGGCCACCGCGCGAAGTCCCCAGGGAACAAGGGGATTTTTACAGGTTCTTATGCTCCTGCGGAGCCGTTGGCGCCCTTGACGTCACAGGACACAATCTCGGGGACGCCCTCATGGAGACCATTGCCTTTGCTTACGGCAACGATTGGGAACTGGCCTTGGCCATGGAAGCAGACGAGGACTATGACATCAAATACATCGACTGCTACCACCCCGGAGATCACAGGGTCTTAGCCGGTCACAGCGTCTGCAAGACCGGCATGGCTGCCTTCGTCTTTGTAAAACAAAAAAGCCGCAAGCACCTTCACTGAGTAACCACCTGCCCCAATCCAACGCGCCTCCACTTACAAATAAAGCCGGAATGTTGGAATACTGGAATATTGGAATAACAGCGTTCCGTAATACATACGGATATCCGTCTTTCGCTTTATTCCAGTACTCCATTACTCCCTGGCCCAGACCCGGACCTGCAACTCTAGTGTCCTCTGCGTTCCATTTCCCTCACAACGATAACAGTTTGGTGCAAACAGGTCGCGCCAGGGCGGGCCAATACTCCAATACTCCATATCCTCTGTTGCGGTTTAGCCAATACACTACGCGCACTTTTGACAACCTACATATATTCTCGGGTTCTAGAGCATGGCGCGGGCTTTTGCCTCTAACAGCACCTTTTCCCTTTCAAGATAGGTTTCTATGGGCAGCGCCAGCCGGGCAGCCAGCCTCACCCGAAGATCTGCAAGCGGAACACTGTTCGGGAGCTTCATCTCTTTCACGAGTGCCTCCGATTCCTCTAACATGTTTAGTTCAAAGAGCGCTTCCGCTCGGATCATCTGTTCCATCTGTCCGTCTTGCCCCCCCTCATCCAGAAGCTCTAAAGCCTCCCGGGGCCGACCGTTTTGGCGAAATATGTGCGCCGCATGGGTAAAAACCACAGCGTTGTCTCGGAGCGTCCTAGCGACGTCTCTGGCCATATCCATGAACCCGAGCTTAAGATAAAGGTTCACGAGCATAAGGGCATCAGCCATGTCTCTCTTCTGTCCACTCATGTTGCTTGTGCGAAGCACTTTATAATAGAGATTGATGTTATGTTGGCGCAACGCTTCCAAATCCTCTATTTTGTAGTCATTGCGCGGTGCCTCGCTATCGAGGTCCTTATAGTCTTCCACGGTCACCGGCTCCATGGTGTGGTGCAGATGAATCCGAAACGTGATAGCTTTCCCTGCCAGTGCAGTGCGTCCGTAATTGTCCGGAAAGGTCATGTCAAACCGGATGTCTCCCCCCGGACTCATTCCCTGAAGGTGCCTCTCGAATTCAGGCAGTAGCATGCCCTCGCCAAGAACTGCTTCCTGAAACCTGCCGCATGTTGCCAACACGAGCCTGCCATCCACAGAGCCCTGACAGTCGTAAATTACCTTGAACCCGTGACGGCCTTTCTCGTGACTCACCTTGAAACACAAGAAGGGCCCCCGAAGCAATTCCTGTGCTCCAGGATCTTCTGAGAATTCTTTGCTGAGTAGGCGCATGGAGTTTATTGCTGCACCATACTCCTCAAGGGCGAGATATATGCGGGCCAGCAAACACGCGGCCTCAGGTCGGTCTTTTAGGACATCGCGATTCTCGGTAATAAAAGCTGCTCTGTGGAACAGGTTCTTCCCGGTGAGGACGTCCTCGGCAAAATCGTTTCGGTTGAGACGCCAGATCAAACTCATACGGTGGATATCATCCGCCGACATGGCGTCGGTCTCGTAGTCCCGGCACACGCTCAGATACGCCGGCCGCGTGCGCGGAAAAGGTCGGATTCCATAAGCTGCAGGATCGTCATTCATGGGAGTGCCAAAGAAGAGATGGGCCTGCTGTGATATGGAGTTGCTCTCTATGGCTACCCGGTTGTTCTTCACGAACTCAAGGGTAGCAGCAGCCTGGTCAAACGTCTCCCCGGGAAGCCCAAACATGCTGAAGAGCTCCACGTTGATGCCTGCCTCCTGGGTCATGCGGATAACCCGTGAAAGGCGTGCCAGGTCAATCGGCTTATTGATCCGGTCAAGCACCTCGGGGTTTGCCGACTCAAGACCGAAAGCCACATTATCTGCACCGGCCCCCTTGAGTAAGGCAATCAGCTCCTTGTCCAATAAGTCATAGCGCGTCTGACACCAGAAGGTAACCCCCGATACCTCTCTGACGATTGCTTCAAGCAGGGCAACCAGACGCTTCCGAGAAGAAGAGAAATTCGGATCGGCAAACCAGAATGCCACCATTCCTCTTGACTTGAGGTATTTCATCTCCTCCACGATCCGCTCGATGGAGTGAAATCTAACCCTTCTGCGGCTCGCGTTTGGTGTGTAACAAAAAGCACAGTCGTATGAACATCCCCGGGATGTCAGCATTACTGCCCGTGCCTTGTACCTCAAATCGATCAGGTCCGTGAGATAGGGAGAGGCGTATTCATCCAGATCTTTCGCACCTTGTGCCGGACCCGTCTCTACCACTTCATCTTCCCGCAAAAAACAGAGACCGGGAACACGGGAGATCTCTGCCCCATTGCTCAGGGCCTGGGCGAGGCCCAACATCACTTCCTCTCCTTCTCCCCTGCACAGGAAATCGACCTCTGGCATATGTCCGAGAGCCTCGGCCGGCATGAACGTCACCTGGGGTCCCCCGAGGATGACTTTGGAACCGGGCGATACCTTCTTGGTATACCTGGCCCAAAGCCTTATCTGCTCAATGTTTTGCTGGTATGCCGTGAAGCCAACGGCAAGTGGTTGTTCCGTATGAATGACCTTTGCCAAATCTCGAGGTTTAAGAGGGCTGTTCGCCAAATCCCCCAGGATCCGGCCGGAGAAGCCGTGGTTCTTCAAATGGGCCAATATGGTGGCTTCTGAAACGGGAATGGTGTCCGGGGACTCCACCGGGGCTGATTGGTTTACATGGATAAAAAGGAAATGACTAGACATGGGTCCTTACACACAAAAAATAAAGCGCCAGAGGCGCCATCGGATTTCAGCAATGGAAACGGTGCTCGAGTCGAAAACGATTTCTTTTTTACTTCATCCCCTCTTTTTTCAGAAGTTCCCGATACCAGCATGCGAATTCATACATCCCTGTGTAGCGCTGGTCATCACTAACGATTCCGAGACACATGTCCCAGACCCCCTGACCAAAAGCATTGCTGTAATCTTCAGTTTCACAGCTTTGGAGAAATTGCCTGGCTAAGTCCGTGGCTGTGCGCTTTGTTTTATCAGCGCGCATATCAATGGGCTCTTTTGGCTCAATGAAGGGGTCCCACTTGTCATAACCCTCTTTCTTAAGGATGTGTTTCTGACGCCTGGGGGACATGCCGTCAAAGATGGCCTTTTTTCTCTCTTCATCTTCAGGCGTTAATCTCCGCATTTGGGTATCTCCTCAAGCCAACAAGTACTTTTCGTCATAGGTGGTCACTAAGGCCGATGAAACGGGTACGAGGCTCATATGGATCCTTGAACGCGTTGAACCAATCTCTTGAACAAGGTCCTCAGACAGCTGAAACAGACGGTCATTCATGTTGTCGAGGTTCACTGTAGGATACGGGGTCGCCTCTTTGAAACCTGATTCGGCACAGATATGGGCGACTCCCCCAATCGATGTGGGTATTCCGTACACCCTGCAGGTAATAGGCCTTCTGTCATAAAGGTCGCAGAGATTCTCGTCGTTCAGAAGCGGACAGGCCACCCGCTCCTCAGCCACGCGCGACAACACGTCTTCTGGAGATCTTCTTTGTTGCACATACATTTTCTGCAGTTTTTGTTTAATCTGATAGAATTTGCGGTCAGCCCCTTCGGCCCGCCTGAGGATTGATCGACGCTCCTTCCTGTCCCACGACTTATTGAAGTGATAATTGATATAGACCGCCTCAACGAGCGTGACATCGAAAACCGCGTGACAACAGTCACTGCAATAGATCTTGCAGCGTATGCAATCCTTGTGGGCCTCTTGCATCGCGCTAAAGATCTTGTCTACTTCAGAAACCAGGGCTTCGTATCGGGCAAACGTCTTTGAAAAATCTAACATAATTATGCCTCACTTAGTGGTAGCTTGGGCACTTTGATAACAGACCCCAATTATAACTGTCAACGACCATTCGTCCGGATGCCTTGAGGCCGCGTCGCCGCTGGAAGGAAACGTCTGTGTACAGACCCTTGTTGACAAGGTCGCCAGTTTAGTTTATCCGCAATCGTTGTGGTATGTGTCCGCTTCTGTGGACATACCTACATATCCATTAACACCGAGAACGGGGGCTGTATGAAGCACTCTGACGGACGTTCCGAACCGCATTTCACCATCCAGTATCTGCTTGAGCACCAGGTTACACAATATGGAACGGGGCAGTTTGCTTGTTTTCCCCGTGAGGATTTGGATTTTGAAGATGCCCTTGAATACATCCGGGATCACCCCAACGATGATTTTATGCACAAACATCTCCTCCACCTGGCACGAACATTCGGGCCAAACCTCACACGCCAATTGATTCAAACGGGCAAGGACGAAAACGTGCACCTCATGGCGCTCATGTATGAATCGTGCATCCTGAATAATAGACTGCTTTCCTTGAGGGCGGAGTTTGATCCATCAGACATCAAACCATTGGCCGAGTATACGCCACTGATATACCTCAACTGGTCTCTGCAAAAACAAGACAATAGGGACGAGAAGGCCTATTGGCTCAAACTCTTCTCCGAGAATATCCTCAGCCACACCCCCCCAACGCTCCGTGATGCACTGGAATTCCCGATCCCCTTTGACCAGAAGGCCATGGACACCTGGATGACCCAGGTGGTGCCGATAGAAAATCTGCTGGATCGTCCCAGCGAGAACCAAACCCATGCCGATAGCGAAGCGCAACTCAGCCCGGAGGAAACCTTTACGAAGGCGATGGAAAGATTCAAGGCCATCGATTTCAAGCTTGGACCGGAAACGGAGAACCAGGCCAGCCTCAGCCCTTGTGCCCTTCAAATGCAATGGCTCCTGCATGTCCATACTTCAACAGGGAGGAACCATTGGGAACTGAGAGGGGTCCAGACCAGCTATGGCAAGGGCCTGAGCACGGACCAGGCAAGGGCCTCATGTTTCATGGAGGTGGTTGAAAGGGTTTCGTCATTTGCGAGCTTTGATTCCCAGGCTGCGCTTCATTACAAAGATGATCTCCGCTTGATCCACGCCCGCTATGAAGATCTGATAGAGGAGGCTCGTCAGGCATTGAATCCCAACGATATGGACCTTGAGGTACCTTATGAAAACCAACCTCTCTATTGGGTGCCGGCTCAAAGGGTCAATGAACAGGGGACACATTTGACTTATGTTCCAGCTCAACTGGTCTTTCTGTTCTGTAACCTGGATGAAACAAGCCTCACAAGCGGTCCGCCATCCACCGGCCTGGCTTCAGGAAACACCATGGAGGAAGCCAAGCTCCACGCCTTGCTTGAGGTCATAGAAAGGGACGCGGAACGGGTTATGCCCTATTGCGAGGAGAGGTGTTTCCTCCTCGAGTCCGAACTTCCCGAGGTTGAAGACATTTTGCAGCGTTCAGCCCAAGAGGGCCTCCAGGTCCAGTTTCTGGACAT
>JAFDFO010000140.1 GCA_019309815.1 Deltaproteobacteria bacterium | reverse complement strand
CTCAGCCATGTACATTGAAACAGGCGTGAGGGCCATGGAAAGGGGAAACGTCTCAAAGGGGCGTCATCCTGAAACTGGCGAAAACTACCGGCCGGCCCTTGAGTTAGTGAGATGTACGATTCCAAGGAGGGTCTATACCAACTCTCACATTGACTACGTGGTCGAGGGAATCAAGCGCCTTTATGACATGAGAGACCAGTTCAGCGGGTTGAGATTCGTCTACGAACCTAAGGTTCTCCGTTTTTTTCAGGGACTGTTTGAGCCCGTGCAGCCGTGGCCCTTCTGAGCCTTTGGAGATCTGTCCGGATTATCTAGTACTAGTGTTGCGTCCCGGGAATAACTTACATAATTCCATGATTGGCTCTTCCCGCACAAAGACGACGCGTTAAATCCGAAATTCGAATATCGAAGCACGAAACAAATCCGAATGACCAAAATTCAAATGACCGAAACACTTCACAAACCGTTTAGAACATTAGAGAATTGCGGCATGCGCCTTGAGAACAGTACGAATTTCGTGCTTCGAATTTTGGACTTTAACGAATCAACGCGGATATCATCAATGCTTTGACCTTTGCAAACAACTTCTGGGACATAACACTAGAAGCTATCTCAAATTTAGAATCAGGTTCGAGGGCAATGCGTGAGATGGCTCCTAGAAATATCCTTTCATATATAACAACGCAATCCCCCCCAATACAAGCGCCACGATCGAACCCAACACCCCTTTTATCTTGTACCCGACAAGAGCCAGAATCAATCCGCAGACTATAAAGATGATTGCTTCTTTTGCAGGGCCAAAGGCAAAAGATGTATCTCCGCTCAGACCCAGCAACCTGGCAAATTCCAACAACACTTTGATTACCTCACCGGCTTGTTTGATAAGTGTGAAATGGCTTCCAGATTTCGTTCTGCCGCCGCATCCCCTGGTTTAATCCGCAGCACCTCTGAGAAACAGTCAATGGCCTCCTCAAACCTTCCTTGTCTGGTCATGACGACTCCAAGCCTGTTGTATGCGTTTACATAAAAGGGATTCAGTGAAATGGCCCTCCGCAGCTGTTCAACAGCTTCTTCTGTCCTCCCCATCCGTTCAAGGGCAAGCCCCAGATCGTAGTAGCCTGAGGCATCCCCGGGGTTGATGGCCAGATGTTGGCGAATCCCGTTGGCCTGGCGTTCTGCGCACTCTGCTTTCATATCCTGACACGGAAACATCTCGTAGTTCTGAACAAGCGTCTCGGTGCAGTATCGATTCAGGATTGCCTGCAAACGGTCCTTCTGAGAAATCGATGCATCCTGAAGATCAGGGATTTCCAGATTTGGGGAATGGGCTGATGCTAAGAATTCGATCTTGTCCAGTATGCCGTCAACGTGACTTCCTGCTCCAATAACCTCTTTGGTTTTCGAGGAAAGCCCGTGTCCCCTGGTCATTCTATCTTGAGATGGGAGATCGTACCTGTGAAGCTGTCTGGGAGCAGAAAACTCAAGCCGCGGCCAGGTATCCGTGTGGAGCGGTCCAGGTCCAAAGAAGTCCTTAAGATTCTCTGTGATAATCATTCGAAACGGCAGACTCGCATTTGCAAGAGAGACGTTCTTGGATCGCTGTGCGTACTTGATATTCTCTTCGCCCACTTCAAGGTTAAAACCTTCCTGTCCCGAGAACCCGACCAGCAGGTGATCTGCCTGGACTGTTGTCAGCAATAGACCACTCTCAAAGACTTTGGAAAACGTTCTCCCGATCAGGGCAAAGGTGGGCCAGTCCATTTCGTATGAATGGACCCACTGGACAAAGATGCCGGGGCTTCGAAGACGTTCCTTCACTGTTTGAAAGAATTCCAGCGTGTAGAGGTTTGCAAGCCCCGCCATCCAGGGATTGGAAGGCTCTGAAATGATTATGTCGTATTTGTTTCGGGTCAGGGCAAGGTGATTCCGACCGTCTTGAACGATGATTCGGATTCTGGGGTCATTTAAGCAGTCATTATTCCAGGGCGTGAAGATTTCACAGGCTCTTACCGCCTCTGCATTGATTTCAAGAACATCGAGCCGTTTAATGGGATAAAGAAGTGCTTCACCGGCTGTCATGCCGCTGGCGAGCCCTAAGACCATGACAGTTTCAGGATGCGGGTGGAAAAGAAGAGGAACATGAGCAAGAAGGGTCTGGGTAGACCTGTCTTCGTGAGATGATGCGTCCGGTTTTCCACTGTTCAGCAGCGAATACTTGACCGTACCCAGGCTGTTGGTCTCCTTTTCAACAGTGGTGAACCCTCCAATGCCGTCGCCGTAAAATACAATCTCCGGCCTGGTTTCGTATTCGGCTAAGTTGCCGGAGCCACGATAGAGCGCCTCAGGCCACGAAATGGCCGTAAGATAGTCTCCCATGTTTTCCAGGTTGCGATACCGACCATACGAAAGGAGTTGACGGTTCCATGAGGGAAAGTTCAAGACAAGGATCACGCCCAGTAGCACCATTCCTGACAGCATACGCCATTGGGAAGCCATGCGTTTGGTGTGCATAGCGTGTGCCAACCAGGCTATGAGGGCCACGGTGAACTGCAGCGCCATAACAAACCTGAGACCATTCTCTTTGCCCAACCAGGGAATCAGAATGAATCCCGCCGCAACCGATCCCAAGATGGCACCAAGCGTATTCAGAGCATAAGCGGTCCCTATTGACTTACCCAGAACGGGAATAGAGCGGGCGTATATGCGGTTCACCAAAGGGAACGTAGCACCAAGCAGGACCGTAGGCCCTAGTAAAACAAGGAAAATGATGATGAATTGCAGCACAATCATTTCACCAAAATGATCCCGAAAAGTATAGATCAGTTTGGCAAAGAAGAATTGGCTGTTTCCAAGAAACTGGCTGACCAGAAGAGCAAGGCAGGCAGCACAAAGCTGTGTTCCAACAAGGAGGGAAAATACCCCCTTCACGCGATCGCCCAGCAAACCGAAGTACAGACTCCCCACAGCCAGTCCAACGATGAATGAGGCAATCACGAGCGTGAACGAATATGTCGTAGGGCCGATAATCAACCCCAAAAGGCGCGTCCAGATCACCTCGTAGGCCATGGCAGAAAATCCGGAAACAGCAAAAATCAGAAGCGCCCACACAACCGTGGGTTCGCGAGTTATTTGCGCCGGTGACTCCGTTACGCTTTGCCCTTCCAGGTCCGTATCTTCGTACCTCTGTGGTAACCGGTCAGAAATGTGAAGATGAGGCACCCGGCTCACCATGATGCAACAGATACCCACAACCCCGTTAATCGCCGCCGCCACAAAAAGTGTTCCCCAAATGCCAATCTTGTTGATTAGAAAGAAGCCGCAGAACAGCGCACCCGCAGCAGCCCCCACCGTGTTAATGCCGTAAAGTCTTCCGGTCCGTGATCCGAGGTGGTCAAGGTGGGTTACGTAGAATCGACACAGCACCGGTAACGTCACGCCCATCAAGGCGGTGGGAATGATTAGAATGACCGTACACCCCAGAAAGGCGAATATCTGGTACAGCCAGAAGTAGTGAAAGAGGTAGTTGTAAGCCAGGGCATAGATCGGTTTGGCCCATGTCGTAAAAAGGGGTATCAAGAGCGCATAGACGCCAATAGCTACCTCCACCGAGCCGTAGAGGAACAATAAACGACTTTTGGACAGTCGGTCTATGTATTTCCCTGCCAGATAGCTTCCCAGTGCCAATCCGCCCATGAAAATCGACAACACAGTGGCCACCGCGAATGGTGCACTGCCCACAACCTTGTCGATCATCCGTACCCACAGGACCTCATAGGTCAATCCGGCAATCCCTGAAAGAAAAAAGCATCCCAGGATGAACGCCGAGAGCATGGAATCTTGATTGGTCGGGTGTTGTTGGGTGTGTGCGTTTCGCATCGCGAGTCAAGTGCTCAAGGGCATGCAGAATCAGATGGCTACAGGTTCTAATACGATTAAGACCCAAAGGCAACGAAGACTTGGACAGGTACACGCGAACGCCCGCCAAGATTGACAATCAGGCCACGTTTTGCTATTAGGAAAATCTCCTTGACGGCAGCCTCTCGATCAATGGTGGTTCGTCTTCAGGATTTGAGCAGACAGTAAGTAAACAGCCGAGCTATTTACTCTCCGTGACCCGGTCTCAGTGGACCGGGTTTTGACTCACAGCAACACTGAACACTAAGGCGAGTAAAGCGGCCAAGGAGCTGAACATGTCCAACGTCATAGTCATTGGAACCCAGTGGGGAGACGAAGGCAAGGGAAAGGTCGTAGACGTTCTCGCAGAGAAGGCCCGGCTTGTCGTCCGGTTTCAGGGGGGCAACAACGCCGGCCACACCATGGTTGTAGATGGAGAATCGTTTATAAGCCATCTGATCCCGTCCGGAATTCTTCACCCGGACAAGGTCTGTTTGATCGGAAATGGTGTTGTCGTCGACCCCGGGGTCCTGATTCAAGAGATTGAACATCTGCGGGGACGCGGTATTTCAGTCAACCCCGACAATCTCATTGTCAGCGAAAACGCCCACCTCATTATGCCTTACCACAAGCTGATAGACCATGGCAGGGAGCGGGTAAAGGGAGACAAGAAGCTGGGTACTACAGGTCGGGGGATCGGGCCCTGCTATGAAGACAAGGCAACGCGTCGCGGGATTCGTTTTTGCGATCTGATTGACGAGGAGATGTTCAAGGACAAATTATCTTGTATCCTGGGCGAAAAGACCTTTTATTTAAAGGAGTTTCTTAAGTCTGAAACGATAGACGAAGCAGCGATTCTTGAAGAATACCTCCCCTATGCAGAAACCCTTCGCCCCCACGTGGCAAATGTCTCCGTCTTGATCAGTGAGGCGATCAAGGCCGGACACAACGTCCTGTTTGAGGGTGCTCAGGGAACGCACCTTGATATTGACCATGGAACATATCCGTATGTGACTTCATCCAATACAGTGGCCGGAAATGCGTGTTGCGGAGCCGGGATCGGTCCCACCCGGATAGATGCCGTTGTGGGCATGGTCAAGGCTTACACCACTCGTGTGGGAGCAGGGCCCTTTCCCACCGAGCTCGAAGATGAAATCGGAGACCGTCTTCAGGAAAAGGGTGCCGAGTTTGGCGCCACTACGGGGAGACGCCGCCGGTGCGGGTGGCTTGACACTGTCGTAGTGCGTAATGCCGCGCGACTTAACGGCCTTACGGGTATTGCCATGACCAAACTCGACGTCTTGAGTGGCCTGGATACCCTAAAGATTGCTACAGCATATCAATACAAAAACGATACGCTCACCGAATTTCCTCCTTCCATAAAGATGCTTGAGGGGTGCGAGCCCGTCTACGAAGAGCTTCCGGGGTGGACAGAGGACCTCACACAGGCAAAGCACTTCGAAGACCTGCCGGAAAATGCCAGGAACTATGTTAAGCGGGTAGAAGAACTCGTGGAAACACCGGTTCAGATCATCTCAGTTGGGCCCGGCAGGCAACAGACTATGGTCCTGCAAGACCCGTTCTAGCACTACACAAAGCATCTTGACACTATTGGGCAAGTAACGTAAAAAGAGGACATTTTGCTGAGGTGTCTTGTCGGGACGTGGCTCAGCCTGGTAGAGCACAGCGTTCGGGACGCTGGGGTCGCTGGTTCAAATCCAGTCGTCC
>JAFDFO010000020.1 GCA_019309815.1 Deltaproteobacteria bacterium | reverse complement strand
CCTTTGACAACTTCAGTTCTGACCGCGGCTATGCCGCGGTCAGAACTCCCTATCCCCTTTTCATCCTTCTGGCACACCCCGATTCACTCCTGATGTGCATCGTCGTTTCCTCGCATCGTCTTCCTGCACACTGGCAAGACGATCTCTTGAGGGTGATTAATCCCCGCCCGCAAAGGGCTTCAACGGTGTCATTTCGAGCTAAGCGCCCGCCCTGGCGCTTCAGCGTGTTGCAAAGTATTAGGCTGTTAATCCAGGTCTGGGCCAGGGAGAAATCTTTGTTGCTAGACCTGATGGAACCGCAAGATTTCTCCCGCAAACTAGGGGACGTCCATGACATTATGACATTCTATGACTGGCAAGGCTTTGCGGGTCGAGAATGTTATAATGTCATGGACGTCCCCTAGTTTCACGGCTGGGGTTCATCCCCGCCGGGACTGCCATCCTCAGGTTGTGCAATTCAAGGTTGTTTCTGAGAAACACTGTGAAAGGTAGAACTGAAAACCTACGATATCCTCTGCCATCGGTAGAGTTGGTAGTAGAGGCCTTGTTTGGCAATCAGTTCATCATGGGTACCGACTTCCCGGATTCGACCCCTGTGAAGAACAATGATGCGGTCGGCATGGCGAATGGTAGAGAGCCGGTGGGCCACGACGATGGCCGTGCGGTTTTGCATCAATCGCAGGGTTGCTTCCTGAATCAACCGTTCCGTCTGGGTGTCCACACTTGACGTGGCTTCATCAAGGATCATGATTTCAGGATCACGAGCAAGGGCCCGGGCAAAAGCGACGAGTTGCCGCTCTCCTCCTGACAGGGTCCGGCCCCCTTCGGCGATCACGGTGTCAAGTCCATTGGGGAGTCCTTGGACCAAACGTTCCATGTTGGACGCTGCAACAATTTCTTGAAGGCGTTCATGCGTGAGAGCCGGATTTCCTACGGTGATGTTTTTTTGTATGGTGTCTGCAAACAGAAACACATCCTGGGTAATCAACGCCGTATGGGCACGCAGCTGCGTTTTGGGAATCTGCCGTATGTCAACCCCGTCAAGTGTGATACGTCCTTTGGCTGGATCATAGAACCGCTCAAGGAGATGGATCAGGCTCGATTTGCCCGCCCCGGTGGGTCCCACGATCGCCACGGTTTCACCGTGCCGAACCGTCAGTGAAATGTCCTTCAGGACCCATTCACCCTCCACATAAGAAAACCAGACGTTTTCGAAGTTGACAATAGCCCCTTTACCAGGCATCCGCGCCGGAACGTCGGGCTCGGGAATCTGCTCCCGGGTATCGAAAAGGAGAAAAATCCGTTCAGACGAGGCCATGGCCGACTGCATGATATTATACTTCTCCGCAATATCGCGAATGGGTCGAAAAAACATTCTCATGTAGGAGATGAATGCAACCAGCGTTCCGAGACTGAGCGCTTCGGATACCACACGCCCGCCCCCGTACCATATGACGAGGGCCGTGGTGACTGAGCTCAATACCTCGATAGCCGGCATGAACACTGCAAAGATATTGATCTGCCGCATTCCCGCCAGATAGTTTTCATGATTGAGACGGCGAAACTGTTTGTAGTTCTTCTTCTCCTGCAAAAAAAGCTGGACAATACGAATACCATCGATGGTCTCCTGCAGTTTTGTATTGATCTCCGCAATCTTCACCCGGAGCTCTCGAAACACATCTCTTGCCAGACGGCTAAAATACGTTGTTGCCACGAAGATGAACGGAAGCATCAGGAAACAAATCAGGGCAAGTTGCCAGTCCATGACAAGGAGTACCACGGTAATGCCCAGGACAAGGAAGACATCTTTGAACAGTACGGTGATGATGGAGGTGAAGAACTCGTGCATGTTCTGAACGTCACTCGTCATGCGGGTGACCAGACGGCCTACCGGATTCTTCGTAAAAAAGGCGACAGAAAGGCCCTGGATGTGTTTGAAAAGAGATAGCCGCAGGTCATGCATGATACCTTGTCCGGCGTATTCCATGATAATCACATGACCAAAGCTGAAGATGAAATGGCACAGGACAATACCAAGAAAGATCAAGGCAATCCGGGCCACGCCGGCATAATCCGGTTGCCGGAGGTCCGCAAGGTCTGCCTTACTCAACTTGGGGAGATCTTCGTACCCAATCCGTGCATAGGGCCATTCGATGCTGAAGAATGCGGGATATTGATTCACCACCCTTTCCGTCTCTGGCCTGCGCAGGTCTGCCACATAGACGCGCTTCTCCTGAGACGCTTCGGGCCTCTCTTCCCCAATGTCCTGAACGATGTACTCGTCAATGACCACCTTGGTCAGATAAGGAAGTGCCAGGTCCAGGGCCGTAATACCTGTGACAAGAAAGATGGAAAGCAGGAATAACAGACGGTACGGCCGGACAAACGGAAAGAGCCTTCTGAGCAATTTCAGATCGTAGGGCTTCCCCAGCTGGTCTTCTTCAAAATATCCGTAGTCGCGTCTCATGGAATTTGTTATTTGCTATTCGTTATTTGCTACTTGTTATTCGCTACTTGTTTTTGCTCAATTTTCAATCTTCACTTTTCAATTTTCAATTGTTAGTCCGTCGTCCATTGTTTTATTAGGCAACGGACCACTATCCACGGACAACTGACATTTCCTGATTTATGACGCACGATTCACGGCATCGAATTCTTCCTCTATCTCCTGCCAGCGATACATCCGGCTGTAGTATCCTTCCAAAGCCATAAGTTCATCATGGGTACCGGCTTCGACAATGCGCCCGCCTTCCAGCACGATGATCATATCGGCGTGCCGCACATGGCTCATTCGGTGAGAGACAATCACAGAGGTGCGTCCAACCGAATAGTCCCGAATACCCGCCAGGATGGCCCCTGCGGTCTCTGTGTCGACCTGACTCATTGGATCATCCAGGATAAGAATGGGCGCTGGGATCAGGAGGGCCCTGGCCAATGCAAGACGCTGCTTTTGGCCGCCGGAGAGCGTCACCCCTCTTTCTCCAATGAGCGTGTCGAACTGCTGTGGAAACCGCATGATCGTCTCATATAAGTCAGCAGCGCGGGCCGCCTGCGCCATCTCTTCATCAGATGCGTCTGTCTTGCCGAAGCACAGATTGTCTCGAATCGTTCCCGAAAAGAGAAAGGCGTCCTGCGGCACGACCACCATGTGGGTCCGAAGGGTTTCAAGCGAAATATGGCGGATATCCACACCATCAATCAAAAGAGTCCCCTCAGTTGCATCAAGGAGTCTTGCAATCAGATGGCACAGCGTGGTTTTGCCGCTTCCTGTTTGGCCGATCACACCAAGGGTCTGTCCTGAGGCCAGTGAAAAGGAGACCTCTGACAGAACCGCCCGTTGGTCAGACCCGTACCTGAAGCCCACCTGATCAAACGCAACGTCGCCTTGTATGGTTTTCAGACGACTTGGACTCTTGGGGCTCTGGATCTCCGGTCTGGTCTGCAGGATCACGTCGATCCTATCAAGTGAGGCAGCACCTCGCTGAATCAGGTTGATGACCCAACCCATGGCCATCATTGGCCAGGTAAGAAGGCCGATATAACTAATAAAGGCAACGAAATCCCCCGGGGTGATGGTAAAGCCAATCGTCTGGCGCCCACCTAAGTAGAGCACCAAGGCCAGGCTAATGTTTGAAAAGAACATCATGCCGGGAAAAAAGACTCCTGTAACCCGAACCAGACCAAGATTCTTGCCCAAATACTCCTTTGAGATCTTGGACAGTGTTTCTGCTTCTGCCTCCTCCCGATTGTAGGCCTTGACGACCCGGATGCCGGCAAAACGCTCCCGCACTACCTCGGTCATGTCCGAGAACGACGCCTGCACATCCCTGTACAGATAGTGTATTCGGCGACTCAAGACACGGGCCAAAATGGCGATTATGGGCATGGGCAGCAGAGCAAACAAGGTGAGCGTCACATTGATGTAAAGCATGAAACCAATGGCAGCCAGACCAAGAACAACTGCATCAGTAAGGGCCACCATGCCCATACCGACGGCCATCCTGATATGAAGGACATCATTGGTGGCGTGGGCCATCAAATCCCCTGTTCGGGTTCTATCGAAATAGGCCGCTGAAAGGGTTTGGATGTGGAAGAAGAGCCGATTTCGTATCCCCTCCTCTACTCTCCGGGATGTTCCTATGAGACATCTGCGCCAGATGAAACGGAATATCCCCATCAGCAATGCCACGGCAACAACATAGAGGGCATAGCGAAGAAGCGTGGTGGCCGTAGTGCGGCCAGTCGCCAGGTCATCAACGGCCCATTTGATGATACGCGGGATGAAGAGCTGAAGCATGTCAACGACAAGCAGGGAAAAAAGGCCCACCACAATTGTGAGCCTCTTTTCCACAAAGTACGGTTTGACAAGGCGGTATGATTTCATGAGGTCCCGAGAATAGCTTTTCTGCGGCTGAAGGTCAAAGAACATGACGCAGCACGAAAGAAGTTGGTCCATGCGCCCTGAGCCTTGCGCCCTTCGTCATATCTACTTATATTGCTAACAAAGAGAAGCAGAAGAGTCAAAATGATTTGAAGATCCCTCCACCAAGCTACGTGGAATGCGCTCGCTATTGCGGTTCAAAAAAGTCTGAGCTTTGTTGACTTTCAGCCACCCCGTTGATATGAATTCCCCCATGGAACCTGGAACTATCGTTGAATATATCGATCGCAAGCAAATCGTCTGCGCTGTTGTGCTAGGCCAGAAAAACCACAAGCTTCGTATGCTCACGGAACACAACCTCGAGATAAGCCACGCGGAAAAACGTCTGGCACATGTCGGCAGTGAACGCCTTGACCCCGGTATGGGCAGGGACGCACTGGTGAATCGTTTACAGAGCACGGTGGCCACTAGAAGACAACTGAAAAAGCAGATAGACGTCGAAGCGCTCTGGAGTGTGTTACACACGGAAGCCACGTGGATTGACCTTCAGACGATGGCAGAATTCTGCTTTGATGGTAGCATATCAAGCGACCATTCCTCTGCTGTCATGCGGGCACTATTTGAGGATCGTCTCTATTTCAAGTTTGACACGCATCAATTCTGCCCCAACACCCCTGAACGTGTAGCCCAGATTGCAGCCCAGGCCGCACAAGAGGCCAGAAAAGCGCATGCCATAGAGGAAGGAAGCCGGTGGATCAGGAAGGTAAAGGATGCCGGAGATCCGCCAGTCCTAAAGGGAAACGAAGAGATCATTGAGATACTGAAGTCTTTCTATCTTTTTGGGAAGGACAGTCCTCACTACGGCCTTGGCAAGGAGATCTTAGCACGGTCGGGCCTGGACGCAAACGACGGTCCATTCCAGCTCCTGGTGAAGCTGGGAGTCTGGAACCAGGATGAGAACCTGAATCTTCATAGGTTCGGAATATCTGAGGCTTTCCCGCCCGAGGTCATGGCGGCCACAAAGGAGTTAGACGAAGCGAAGAAGAAGGTCAATCCGGACGAAAAACGACAGGATCTCTCGCATCTGTCAACCATAACTATTGACGGCCAGGGAACTCTCGATTTTGATGATGCCATAAGCATTGAGCCGGAAGAAGATGGGTTCCGGCTTTGGGTTCACGTTACCGATGTATCCCATTTCCTTGGCAGGGGTGACGTTGTGGACGAAGAGGCCCTGGCTCGGGGCAGCTCTATCTACATGCCCGATAAACGTATCCCCATGCTGCCTATACCTCTGGCGGAAGATCTTTGCAGTCTGAAAGAGGGTCAAGACAGTCTGGCTATTAGCGTGATGGCACGTCTTGACCATTCGGCAAGGGTTCTGGAGTATGAGATCTTCCCAAGCATCATCCATGTTGACCGGCAGATGACTTACTATCACGCCAATCTCATGGTTAATGAAGATCCGGAGCTCGGCGCCATCTATGAAATAGCCAAGAAACGTCGCCAAATTCGCCTGGATGCCGGGGCCCTCCACCTGACCCTCCCCGAGATGAACGTATGGATCGACAGCAACAAAGACATCTCCGTTAGCCGAATAAACCGAGAGAGTCCTAGTCGCTTGATGGTGTCTGAATGTATGATCCTGGCTAACTGGCTGACGGGCCGATTTTTCCGGGACCGGGAACAACCAGCCATATATAGAGCACAGATGGAACCCCGCGGACGTCTTATTGACGACAATGGTGGGACGCTTTATCAGAACTGGATGCAACGGAGGCTGTTGAGCCGTGTTATTATCGGTGTTGAGCCTGAACCCCACGCCGCTCTTGGACTCGACGTCTATGTCACCATAACCTCCCCGCTACGGAAATATCTTGATCTGGCCATCCAACGCCAGCTGAAGGGACTTCTGGGACTGGGGACTTCATATTCCGAGGAAGACCTCAGGTTGATTGTTCAGGCTGTTGAGCAGCCAATGAGTTACATTACCGTACTTCAGCAGGAACGTACTCGTTACTGGATACTGAGATACCTCGAACGCCGGCTCGGTCAGAAAGAAGGCGCGCTGGTCCTGGAAAAGCGACGCCACAGGTATGTGGTGCTTCTGACCAAGTACATGATTGAATGCTCGCTCCCCCTGAACTGCGGAGCAGACCTGAAGCCCGAAGACACAATCATGGTCAACATAGAACGGGTCAACGCCAGGTTTGACACGATAGGGCTCTCACTGGCCTGGTAAAATGCCTCGCAATCTATTTAACCTATTGCAATTATAAAATCTTGGGGGTTAGAGGTCCAAGATAAACCATAAAGGATTGTCAATTGATGATTGGCGATTGTAAGAGCTGAAAGCTGATACAACAAATAACCGATAACCACTCAGTACGGACAACGGTGAACGGATAACGGACAATGCAAGATGCAAGATGCAGGATCCAAGATGCCAGATCAAAGCTCCAAGCAACGGATAACGGGCACCTTAGATTGTCGAATGGAGGCCCAGCACTCCATTACTCCAGTTGTGATGGGAGCGGAGCGAATTACGCTCCCTCTACTTCTCCCTTGATTCAAACTGCATGGTCTCATCATTCAGGAGTCCGAGGTACTCCTCATCCTTATTGAACAGAAACCACAGCTGCCCAACACTGAGGGCGCTCTCCCACGCCACATCCTCGTCCATTTCAAGAAAAACATCTTCCGGATCTACGTTCGTGCTCTTGATCCCAACTTCCTTAAAGAAACTAAGAAACTTTTCCCTGTCAGACATTCCACCCTCCTTAATATGCGTATGATCACGCCTGATCGGTGTTCATATATGATTGACGCGTTATTTTCAAGCCACATATGAGACTGTTATAGCGCTCGTCAAAAATATGTTCCGCTTACGGCAATCTTAGTAAGCTGGCAGAGGGTATCTCTTTATGAATCAGGTCAATCCCCCTCTTCGCTCGTCGGAGACAACATGTACGGAACGCTACAGGATAGGCACACGGCAGCGCCCCTTACACGCTTGGTAGCGTGTTTGTACATGGATCAAGGCTGTGTAGAAGATCCGTGCCGTCGTGGTAGCTGTCAGGAAATATTCGGTGACCTGACTTCAAAAAGAGATACCCCCTGCCAGCTCCTCACAAATGGTTCAAAACGGAGCATATTTTTGACAACCGCTCTAGTCGGCTGCCCGTTCCCTACCCGCCCCCCTCTGTCAAATAAGCCAGCACCACGCGAAGAGCGCCCTCTCGGTTTGCCAGTCAAATTCTATCGAACAGGATACTGCAATCCTCGATACTCAACCTGTCCACGACTCGATTCACGCTGACTTCGTCTTCGCCGTGTGGCGCATCAGACTCGCCAGGTATCAACTCATCTTTTTGAAGCAACTTGATGTAGATGAGACTTCGGGCTGACAACAAGTCCTCGGTGTTTGTCGGAGGCCTTCGGCGTGGTGAGATGAAAAACCTATGGTTATCATAGAGGGGCGTACCGAACCCGAGGGCTAGTCTTGCGTCTGCTCTGCATCGCTGGCGTTCTCGGAATCACTGGGGCTCTCGGCCTCTTCTGTTCCGTTGGAAGACTCTTTGAGAAGGGCGTCGGTCTTGGAAATAACTTTCTTGAGCCTCGCACCAATTGCACGGAGCTCCTTGTCAATCTCCTCTATCAATATGTCTTTTCCATTCCGTTCCATGGTGTCTCCTCCGGAGGCAAACGACTCCATACTACCTGGAGTGATGGAGTACTGGAGTACTGGAGTGGTGAATACTCAAAGGTTTTACAGATGAGCGCACCTCTTCTCCTTCTTTCGCCGTGCGCCTTGAGCCTCGGGCCTTACGCCATATCATGTTCATGATATTAAGTTCCTAAAATCATCGTTGAAAGCTAAACAAAATGAGGCACAAAGCCTTGCCCCGCGTAGATCCCCTGAGCGCGCGGCGATCTGATGAAATCGAGAAATTTCTCGGCATTGTCAGGGTGAGCGGCGTTTTTCAGTTTGCAGACATAGTAGTTTATTCTAGCCCTTTGATCGAATTCCTCTCCGGGTTCAACCACGTCAACCGCGAGTTTCCTCTGACGGGCATGTATCACTTCTGTAGCCCAGACAGGCCCAACATCAACAGTCCCCTTCATGATTCTCAGAGGTGTTTCTCTGTGATGTACAACTGTCAGGATCGTTGTCCCCTCCGCCCGTTTCTCTTCCATGATTCGATGCACAAGGGTCTCGCCACCTGCCTGCCGGTACATGTCAATGATGTAGTAAGCAATATCTTCATATTCGGGATTCGGCTGTGAAATACGTACCTCGTCTCTCCCCAAATCAGCAATCGACATAACCCGTGCAGGGTTACTTTCCGGAACCATGAAGACAATTCGATTGTGAAGATAAAGAAAATACTCCCCCTTCTCGATAAACCCACGCTCTTCAAGACGCTCCATGGCCTTCACCGTCACAGATGCGTACACATCCGGAGTCACGCCTATCACGCTGTCGCGGAAAAGGGCGCCGCCCGCAAGGATCTGTTTGAGTTCCAGACCGGGCGGGAGTGTTTCATAGAAGATCTTCTTGACATCCGGGTGTTCCTCTTGAAAAACACGAATCAGTTCATCCATGACCATGAACTGGTTGCCGGCCACAAACAGCACCAAATCCGCCGAATCCGCAATATTCAGATTATGGAGATCATCGGCGCGGTCCGCGGGAATAACCGGCATAGAGAGCTTCTCTTCTCTTTTCACCATGGAACCTCCCAACTAACGATTGAAAATTGAAGATTGAAAATTGAAAATTGGCAAAAACAAGCTCACCTACTTCGCCTTTCTTTTGCTGCTGCTCTTTCTTGCTGTTTTTCTGGATGAGGCAAAAATCGCCATCAATTCCGATGACTCTTGCAAGAGAGGTTCAACAAGTTCCTTATCCAGAAGATTTTCATCAATAAGGAATTCTAACCAGAAGCATGATTCATCAGTTTCCTCCAAAACGATGCTCAGTTTTGATATAAAACTGGCCTTTGATTGTGCAAGACAAGTTGCCCGATAATTGGAAGCAACCGATGTGGAACACCTTATTAACTGGCCTCTAACATGATTACCCAGGTATGTATCAGGTAAAGCCGCAGCCAACTTGACACAACGATGAGCAAATTGCTTTGCCCTATTCTTCAAATCGTCGCTGTTCATTTCGGTTCACAATCTTCAATATTCAATTTTCAATTTTCAATCGTTATAAATGTAGTTCCACCACGTCTCCATCCTGAAGCACATAGTCGCGCTGGATCATCTGCCCGTCATAGACTTCCTTGCCCCATACCTTGGCAAATTTGAACCTGTCCACAAATTCCTTGTGGATTTTGCCGGCCAGGTCTTCTACCGTTGATCCCTTCTTGAGAACAAACGGCGTATTGTGCTCCGGGGCTTTTCCCCGGGCCTTGGTATAGACACGTATGATCTCCAGTCGGTCAAAAAGTGTCTGTTTCAGCAACTCGAAGTTGCGCCCTGTTGTTGCAGAAACCGGCACAGCAGGCCAATCGTCCTCTATCAGCGTTTTGAATATCTGAAAGTTTTCTTCCGCAGAAGCATCGTCGCTCTTGTTGCCTACCACCAGCACGGGCCTGAATGTCCACCCCTGATTTTCTTCATGCAGATGAGCGAGACGTATGGGCGCAATTCGCCTCTCTTCCAGCAACGCAATTGTCTCTTCCACATGCTGCATAGGGTCTGTGGTTACATCCACAATCAAGAGAATAATGTCGGCTCTTCGGATAATATCAGGGAGCCAAGGCTCCATGAACTCCTGGGTCATCGGTGGTGTATCGATTAGCTGAATCTGGATGTCTTTATAGGGCATCATACCAGGAGTCGGCATCCGCGTAGTATGGGGAAAATCAGCCACCGCTGGAGTGGCATTCGTAAGTGCCGCAACCAATGCGGATTTGCCAACGTTTGGAGGACCTACGAGTACCACTTGACCGGCCCCTTCCCGATCGACCCGATATCCCACATCCCGTCTGCTGGTTGGTTTCTTGGTCTGCTGTTGGGACTTTAGCTTGGAGAGACGGCGCTTGAAATCAGCTCTAAGTTTGTCTGTGCCCTTGTGCTTGGGAATGACAGCCAGAAGCTCTTCCAGGGCCTCGAGTTTTTCAGCCGGTGACCTGGCACTGCGGTACCGTTTTTCGATTCCAAAATATTCTGGAGGGAGATTTGCAGGCATGAATTCCTCAATGCCCCATGTCAGCTATTTCTCCGGACGTAACTACTTCTTTTTGTAGTCACCCATTGAAAAGTACTTCTCAAGCCACACATAGAGGCAAATAAAAAGATATCGACTCCCCATCTCCTTGACCTTGAGTTTACCTTCACCCGTGCGGCGGTTTCTCCATGTGACCGGAATGCTGGTCCAGGTATACCCCCTGACGATGGCTTTAAGCGGTATTTCAACCGTAAGGTTGAAGTGGGGAGCAATCAGCGGACGACATCCGTCAATGACGGTTCTGCGGTAGGCTTTGAAAGCATTGGTCGTATCATTAAACCTGATGTTGAAAAGGATCTGAAGTAAATGATTTGCCAGTCGGTTGAGGATCAACTTCGGCCAGGGATAATCAACCACGCCTCCACCCTTAGAAAAGCGGCTTCCAAAGACGCAGTCATACCCCTCGTTGAGTTTGTCCCAGTAGCGAACAACATCACGACTGTCATCTGATTCGTCTCCCATCATAATCACCACGGCATCGCCCTCGAAGTGGTCCAGGCCGCACTGAACAGCCCGTCCAAAACCATGTTGCCCTTCGTTTTGCACAGGGCGTAGAACAGGGATACGGTCGGTTAGACCATTCAGGATCTCCCAAGTATCGTCAGTGCTCCCGTCGTCGACCACGATGATTTCATGAGGAATATCGTGCAGACGCAACTCAACGTTCAGATGTTCCACCGTGGAAGCAATACAATCCCCTTCATCCTGTGCGGGAATAATGACCGAAAGCAACCCTATGTCTTCAGATTGGCTCATAGGTCTAAGGTTTGATGCGATCCTGCCAGGCGTTGACAATCTCCTCAACAGTCTCCTCCAAGGTCTTCGTAATGACCCATTTTGGATAATGGGCCTTCATCTTTCGCAAATCACTGTAGTAGCATATGTGGTCCCCAAGCCGGTTCTGGTCGACGTACGTGTAAATCTGCTCTTTCCCAGTTAGTGACTCAACCATACGGAAGGCCTCCAGTATGGAACAAGAGTTGTCCTTACCGCCGCCAAGATTGTATACCTCACCGCACCGGGGGGCGAGGGCAAAAGCATGGATGAAAGCGGCAACGTCTTCGGAGTGTATATTGTCACGGACCTGTTTCCCCTTGTACCCAAAGATCTTGTATTCACGCTTCTCGATGTTGCATTTTGTCAGGTAACTCAAGAAACCGTGAAGTTCAACGCCCGAGTGGCTGGGACCTGTGAGACAACCCCCGCGGAGACAACATGTAGGCATTCCAAAATACCTTCCATACTCTTGAACCATCACGTCGGCAGCCAACTTTGAAGCGCCAAAAACAGAATGCTTGGACTGATCCACAGGAAAAGTCTCTGGGATGCCATGGACGTATTCGGGGTCGTCATAGTCCCACCGCGTTTCCAGTTCTTTGAGCCTTATTTCGTTGGGACGGTCACCGTACACCTTGTTGGTCGACATAAAGATGAAAGGGGCCTCTGCGCAGGTCTGACGCGCTGCCTCCAGAAGATTCAGCGTGCCTACAGCATTGGTGTCAAAGTCGTCAAAGGGAATGTCAGCTGCGCGGTCGTGCGAAGGCTGAGCAGCGCTGTGAACGATGGCGTCCGGCTTGATCCTGCCCACAAGATCCATGATTTGCGACCGGTCCCGAATGTCGCTCTCATGGTGTTCGAAACCTGACAAGGTCTGCTGTAAGCGCTCCTGGACCCACCGGGTATCACCTTGCGGTCCGAAAAAAACCGCCCGCTGATTGTTGTCAATTCCATGGACAGCGAAACCCTTGTCGTGAAAATAGGCACATACCTCGGATCCTATTAATCCTGAAGAACCAGTAACGAGAATGACTTTGCCCATGTTAAGACGACCCCAATACTTTCATGATTAAGAAGTTTGGTACACGGCCTGGAATTGAAATTCATTGCACATAGTGTTTAGCAACGATTTGCCCGATGGCATGCGCCATCATGTCACGCCCCTGCTTATTCGTATGACAATGCACGTCTTTATAAATTGTGCCGGGTTCGTTTTTAAATATCATCGTAAGATCATGGAATGCTACACCGTTCCTTTTCAGAGTCTCTGATGCGTTCAACAAGAGTGGATAACCTCGCCGTATTCCAACGCCGACATGTTTTGGCTTGTAGTATTTTTCTCTTTCCTCACTGGAAAATGTCTTTGAATCTGGGACATATTGATTCGGTTGCAGGAAGTGGAAATAACTCGCACCACTACTTCTGGCTAATCTGTCCATCTGAATAGATGAGTTCATCCATACTTGTGCAGAATATTCGTAAACTTCACGTGGTGACTCAAATCTTCGATTAGGACCGTATTTGTAGTACGGCCTCTCTTTCATATCCTTATCCGCCGTTTCCTCAAGATCGGCACGTTTCCTGTCGATTTTGGAAGAGACATAATTATCGATGACATCCCACGTAACGTTCATCGCAATATTGAATCGAAGAGGAGCAAACAGCTTCGCGCAATAGAATCTTATCCCACGCAGATAATTAATATCACCGATAAGGTTCATTCTATCCACCGTAAGAACATTGGAAGCTAATTGATACCACAAAAAGGGATAGGCCGGAAACACCTCCCTCATGACATTAGCCGCTGCATCGACTACTTCGTTGTGACCGTCGAGATTTATCAGAATATCCAGCTTGCCGCCCATGGAAAGGTAGTAAGCCAGCGCTGTGAGTTGTTGCGGTTGTTTCCAGGCAAAATGACCAATTGAGATGACATGGATATTCTCGTCCTTGAAAGCTGGGACTCTTTCAACGTATCCTTTGATAATGTTCCTGCTGTCCTTGAAGACATTTTGTGAGACCGATCCTCCAGTGATGGCAACAACAACACCGTTAGGATCACTTTGAGCAACATCATCTTTGTTTTCAAGAAAATCAAAACCTCTCGGTTTCCCGAATCCAAAATAAGGATGGATAGAAACATTCCATGGTACCCTGACACCATCTACTTTAAGATCCCCGACTTGTTGACTGTCAATCATGACTGTCTGGCGCTTATTATTGATTTCCTTGAAAGAGAACAACCGCCCCTTGACGAGCAAATACATCGTGAAAGACGAAACCTCTAATGCCAAGTATACAAGCACCAATAAGAACAGCCATTTCTTCATAAGATTACTCCGAAAGCATAACAGATATCATCGGTTCTTCTCCAATTTAGTTGGAGAAGAGGGTCCAAGGATTCAAGGGGTCAAGGATTCAAGGGTTTGTTTTCTAAAGACTTTATCAGCGCCGTTAACATCCTTTCGATTCCTGCGATGTCTTTTTTAGTGTACCCAATTCACTTTTTTCAGTGAAGCCCAAATCTCCTGCCGATAGAAGCTGGGTTCCTTTCTTTGAACCGCAATAGCGAGCGCATTTCCCGTAGCTTGCTGCGGGGTTAGCGAGCGACTCTGAAGATGGCAGCGTTCCTTACGGTCGAAGATTCCTTCCAGCTTGCTGGAGGGGTCTTCAATATTTGTTTGCTTTTCACTTGAATCCTTGGCCCCTCGATCCCTTGGATCCTTCAGTAGTTTTTGAAGCATTTCACTCGAACTCTTGAATCCTTGAACCCTCTGGGATCACACCTGCTCAATTGGAGATGACACACTTATTTTACCCTAATTAACTATAACTAATCGAAAGATGATCCAGATCATGTAAATCCAAATAGACAAAAGGCAGAGCCAATGTTAGCCCTGCCCTTCTTTGCCGACAAGCGTATTGATCTCCCTTCCTAAATCCCGCCGTTGGCAGGACCAGGGGCCTTAGACGCATTTTGGAGATGTGTTCTAGAAATGGTAGGCAGCCCCCAGAGTAACCGTCCAGTATCTAATACCCAGCTCTTCCACTTCTTCTCCCAACGGGTCCAAATCAAACTCGAAGTTGCCCAAGCTAAATGTAGTGGCTCCCTCTAACCCAAGAGACAAATGGTCGGATAGAAAGAAATCGATACCCACTCCCACTTTGGCACATGCCCCTGTATTAGCGGAAGACACGGAAGCACTGCCGGCACCCAACTTCCGATCCCAGTTGGCGTGCATGACTCCCCCGCCAATGAGGCCATATGGTTCTATCGCTCTGCCAGGCCAGGAGAACTTGCCCGCAAGCATGAATGTCATGACATCTAACTCTCCGTCCTCACTGATGATCCTCCTCACACTTGCTGCCCCTGTCATTGTCGGGTCGGCTAAGACTTCGGACGTTTCAAAGCCGGACAAATAGTCAAACACCGCCTCTACGGCAAAAAACTCGTTTACGTGGTACCCGAGCTTTGCATTTGCTCCCCATGTGTCGTCGATGTTCACCTCAATGGGTACAGCCCGATCTTCAAACTTCTCGGTGTAGAAATCGTTAATGGCGTAGGAACCGCCTATCCCGATATAGGCACCGCCCTCTCGAGCATACGATGTCGCAGAGACAGATGATGCCGCGACCAGCAATCCAAGAACGAATAACTTCTTCATTCCGCATACCTCCTGCGTTTACAAAATGTATTAAGTCATTGACCAGGAACGGACACAAGGTCTGTTCCCCCTTTTCTGGAACACGATGTTCCGAGTATCAAAAAGGGCTGATTATTTCAACAGAAATAGTCTCGTATCATTCGCGCTTCGGCTTCTTGGCTTATGATATCACGGAATTGTGCGGTGCTGCACCAAACAAAACCGACAGTTCAGCAATGAACCAGTATGGAGCGTCCCACTAAAGTACCCGTCTTCGCCTTCGGCTACGACGCGGTTATCCGCCTCAGCTTCGAGGCGACATCGCGCCGTAGCATATTGATTGTTTGCGCATTCATCCACGGGCAAGACCGTGGTCTTTTGCGAAGGCGGATAAAAAGATGACGAAAATTACCCCAACATAGGCGAGCATCATGGTTGCCTAAACGGGAGGCTAATCAATAGTTTACGTGCGGTTCTTAAAGTATCTAATGAAGTATGGCCAGGGCATAGAGAACTGCTCCGACATGGCTATTATTCCCGGACTCCAGGCCCGCTGCCCGAGGAATTGCGCAATAACGGGAGAGGCTTGGTCTTAATCCTCGTGCCAGGCAACCCTGGATGATCCTGCCCAACCCTGCTTGTTATGGTTGAAATAATCGGGGAAAACTATTAAGGATAACCGAATCGTTGTGCGGCCCTGAGGCCAGAAAGGAGACGGCATGAACAAGAAAATATTAACGGCGCTGATTTTGTCATTGGTCACTCTGCTCGGCTGTGCCACAACGCTTCCGGTAACCGGCGGCAACTACGCTGGGTCAGACGCAGCGGAGATCGTGGTGATAAGGCAAATCGGGGGTAGCCAGTGCCAGGCATACCTGAGAGTGGACGGCGAGGTCGTTTGCATGTTGCCCGAATGGGGCAATTGGACCAAGTTTTCCCTGGAACCGGGAACGCGCGAGTTCGAGGCGTTTTGTCACGAGCGCAAAGCCAAGTGGGAGCCGAAGACGTTCCCAATCCAAGCTGGTGCCACGCACTACTTCAACATTCACCAACGCATGGCGGAATTCCATAAGCCGATGATGCGCATTTCAGAGATCACCGAACTTGAGGCGAACGACCTAATGAGCCTGAAGCACAAGTACGAGTATGTCCTGCCCGATGGCAGTGAACAACGCTAAGGAAAACTGCGGATGTTGACACGTCCGACCGCTGAAAAAATCCAAGAACAAAATGCCCTATTCATTGTTGCCGGAATAAAAAAAGGCATCTCGCCTCATCTTGACGAGATGCCCATGTTAATAGAATAACTTCGGACTAGACCTTAGTAACGTTCTTTGCCGAAGGTCCTTTAGTACCCTCTTCTACCTCAAAGGTTACCTGGTCACCTTCAGCAAGGGTCTTAAACCCAGACCCGTTAATGGCGGAGTGATGAACAAATACGTCCTCGTCACCCTCCCGCTCGATGAAGCCAAATCCCTTGCGGTCGTTAAACCACTTTACGGTTCCTTCTGCCATAGCGACTGTCCTCCTTTCATCATTGTTTCGTACTGCTCGTCAGGTACTGCTCCGGAAGGCGCTACCAAACCGCATCGCTAAGGCGAAGGTTCGATTCTTAAGCGAATTCTAACTGAGAAATCCTAATTCGCGTACTAGATCCATCTCCCTTATATAGAAAACTACATGGGGGTGATATTGGACCTTGGGCGTAAAAATAAGCCAGGGACCTTTGCGTGTCAAGCAAAAACTCAAGAAAAATTGGTGGCTTGTCTAATATTGTTGGCGAAAGATTTACAGAATAGACGGGCAGTGTGTGAGTCCCGCCACAGGCAGGACCATGGAATCTTAGATCTTGGACACGTTTCTGAGATAGGTTCCGGTACAAAAAAGGGGATTCAGGCATACATCCTGACCCTCTGTTACAACTCACTGATTTTATGTTGTATATATCGGAAGTGGCGCTCTCCCATCGCTGCTCAGCGAAGGCAAGGGTGACAGGATGAGGAGTAGGGCAACGATGAGCAGGTATCTCTTCATTTCTGCTCCTCTTCCATGAACTCTAAGGCAGGGTCATCTATGTCGGCATCTACAGTTCTTTCGCATCTGCTTCCCTGTCTATAGTCACCGCCACATAACCCCGACACTCCTTTTTGAATTCAATGCTGCTTGAGGTTATTTCTTGGGTTTCCTCTTTTCGTACTTCTTGAGGGCTTCGTCTAATAGGCGGCGAATGGCTTCAGACTTGGACCCCATATCCTTGCGTTGAACCGTTTCACAAGCTTCTCGGCAGGAATCTGATTTTTATAGTCAAAATGACCGAGATAGGCAACGCAACCAGTGCACAAAAAAGTTACCTCAACCTTGCCCCCGCGACCCCTCTTCCGGGTGCGCCAACTGTCAGCTGTTTACGAAACGTGAAACGCCCTTCACCTCTGAATCCTCATAGAGTTCAACGGGCGGTTGCAGGAGCGCCGCTTCTATCTCATCGTCTGACAATCGGTAAATGAGAATCGAATACCCGACTTGCGCGTCTGGGGCCCTATGACGAAGATAAGCGCATAGGCGGCCAAACCTTAGAGCTTGAAATCGCCGCAAGATTCTTTCGAATCGATCTGAACCAACCTTTTTGATCAGCGTCGCGCGACTCTCAGGGTCGTTCTCTGTCAGGGTGTATCGCCTGGCCACCTCCATGGTGCTCCAATATTCGCGCTCGAATTGTTTGCACCATTTTCCAAAAGCGTCGGTGCATATTTGCTGGAGCATCGTCGCACTGAGGCAATAGTACCCCCCCTTCATCGGCACCAAGGGGGTATCATGGGTTACGGTTTTGTCGAATGGCCAGCAACTGGGAAGGCGATTGGCCTGGATTCTGTAATAAGTCGGGCTTGCAGTGCCAAAATAAGAAAAGTAGACCTCTGTGTCGTCCTGGTCAGCGAGGCCCTGGTGCTCAAGCCAACGCCTCAGTTCCGGGAGGTCCTGGCCCCAATCAAGGGAGCTGTCTACAAGTCGGCGATACCCTTGCTTTGGTCCGCCAGCTGCGGCATTGAAGTACGCAAGGTAGTCTGGCCAGATGAGGAACGACTCTGCAATGAAGACAAGTAACCCGACCACAACAAGACCAACAATTGAACGTCTATGATCCCTACGCAGCATGGTCACACCCCCAGCCAACACGAACATGGCAGGGTATGTCGGCAGAAGATGACGGTGGCCGATATTCAGATGGGAGGTCAAAGCAAACGCCCAGTAGACCACCAGCAGTGCCAAAAAGGGCATTGCTCGGTACAAGATCCCTGGCGGGCGACCAATAATGAGTGTCACTGCGGACAGGCCTAAGAGCAAAAACACGGATAATGGTGTTTTAGCCACCAGACAGAAGGGAAAGAAGTACCACCAACCATCAACGCTGTACTCGCCATTCAGAAATGCCCGACGGAATTGTGATTGGGACACGACCTCCGTGAACCCATATAGGTAAGCTTCCGGAAGCAACCTATGCTCACGGGCCCACTCGACAGCCGGACGAAGGTTGCCAACTTCGTTCAATTGGGAAGCCCAGGAACGATAGAACTGGCGATGGCTGGGTTGTGTTTCGTTGACAGCACTGTATCGAAAACCATAGAAAGCCCAGATGATGAGCAGAACAATCAGCACCTGCGTGACCGCTATCCCGAGCAGGACACTTGTCTGCCGGAGCCGTCCACAGATTCGCCACGTCCGCACCAGCTTTATCTCAATAGGCCGACCCCAAATCGTTCGGACAACAAGCAGGAGAACGACCATCGGCACGATCAAAATGCCTGACATCTTTGAAAGCATAAGGCCCGAAACCGCACATCCCGCGCCGAGTACAGTGGAGAAAGTGACTTTGTGCATTAACAGCCAAAGCATGCAAATGGATAAAGTGAAAAACAGCGCTGCGGCGAGGTCAGATGTGACAAGCCTGCTATGGGCAAGCATTGTTGGACTGAAGGTGTAAAGCACTAGCGACAGCAATCCACCCACGCTCCCAAATAAGCGCTTCCCTAACAGAAAAACGACGATACCTAGCATGACGCTGAACAGAGCAATCATTGCCCGTCCCTGCCAGAGTACAAACTCAATCTCGTTGCCGAGTTCAAAGAAGAACTGGTGCCCAATCATCCACACATCCGAAACAGACCATTCATCTAAATCGGTTGACGGGAATTCAAGGCTTAGCGTGAGGAGCGGAAGAGCTGCCCACCGCTGGGGCAGGTTGCCGTTTTCCGGGTGAAGCCGGTAGTCGTTTGTCGTCCAATAACTATACCCTGCAGTCAGGTGAGCAATTTCATCAAACGTGTTGCATTTGTTGGCGACGCTGGTCATCGCCAAGGTAAAATGCAGCACGAGTAGTATCGTGACGACGATCCACACCAAGGCGGCGCTTTTTCTGGATGACTCAGTTCTGGCGGCGGGGCTACTCATGATAATTACTCACTGCCTGCTTTGCCTGTTACCAAGGACACATACCATCGACTGATTCAAGTACCGCTCTTGGGTCAGTCGAAGGTAGGATTGAAATTTCCAACAATGACCGTGAGTTCTTATACCAAATTTACACCAAACAAAAAAAGGGGTATTAGGCATGAAGCCTAACCCCCTGATATAACTGCTTGTTTTTATTGCTAAATGGTGCCGAAGGCGGGATTTGAACCCGCATTGTATCACTACTGACGCGGGTTTTCCAAGACATGGTGCTCGGTTGGTGCTGCCGGGACCAGGTT
>JAFDFO010000019.1 GCA_019309815.1 Deltaproteobacteria bacterium | reverse complement strand
CGGGTTGCGAGTTACGAGTTGATAGTACTCAGTGTTTTGTTTTTTCAATCTTCAATCTTTCAATCATCGATAATCAATCATAGAGCCGTTCACCGACAACTCTTGCGGTTGGGCAAAGCCGGAAAGACAAGCCTTTCAATCATAAATCATAAATCATCAATCACGAGTGTCCGTTGACCATTCGCCACTGTTGTTTGTTACTTTTGTTTTTCAATCTTCAATCTTCAATCTTCAATCTTCAATGGCTAGTCTCTGGGCCAGGGATCGCTTCGTGTATTCGCTCCTTTAAATGACCGGTAAATGACTGGTGAAATAACCCCTCACCCCGCATACAGCGAAGAAAGATATTTATTGATGTCAAGAGTTCGTCCCTTGAAGTTGTTAAAAGTAATGTCCGCAAAACCAAGGTCTTCTTCACGCTGAATTACTTCGAAAATCTCAAGGTAATTCAGCAGTATCCTTTTTTTCCAATTTAGGCTGAGACGGTCTGCTATTTCGCGGATCTTCGACTTCTCCCCCTCAATCTCCAGGAATGTACCGTATGGCATTGTATCGATCAAGAGACTGGTATGATCAAGAACAAATGTCTCCCGCCATTTCTCATAGACTTGCTCAGGGAGGTACCCCAGGGCCTCCAAAATGTCGTGGCAGGCTTGAAAATCACCCACTTCTACCTCCAACTCCTTGTGGACTTTGAATTGCGTATCAGGGGTGGAGAGGCTTGACTTGAAGGTTAGTCGGCTTCGATCATCGTGGCGAAGCCTTAACAGGATGCCCTCTCTCTTCAGACTTTTCAATGTATTTTCGAATCTGATGTTTGTTTCAAAAACCCGGCCAGAAGGTTCGGCGTTCATAGCAATCAGGCGGTCTCTGGTGGGATCGATCTCGGGTAGATGAAACTTCACTTCAATTTCTAGGGGTGCATGCACCATGGCATCATTCAATTTGCGATTGGTCTGTGGAAGCGGCAGGTTCCTTGCAAAAAAGGCATCTGAGATCTCTAACCCTTACAATATGTTGGAAATAGAGTAAAATGTCAAACGAAATAATCACCGCAGCCGGGGTGAACCAAGCACTGGTAAGTGGACTCGGATCACTAACGGCCTCGCCGACCACCATTTTTTTCTTGACAGGGCGCTGACGGGGTAATATTCGTTACAGTTTCTAAAGTCAGGGGAATCGAAGAGATCGGAATGATGAAAACTTACAGTGCAAAACTATCAGAGGTAGAGAGGGACTGGTTCGTTGTAGATGCCAGAGAGCGCGTCCTGGGGAGGCTGGCCAGTTTTGTCGCCTCCCGCCTCAGGGGGAAGCATAAGCCCATCTATACACCTCACGTTGATACGGGTGACCACATCATTGTAATCAATGCTGACAAAGTCGCTTTGACCGGCAGGAAGTGGGATGACAAACTCTATCATCGCCACAGCGGCTATATGGGGGGGCTCAAGTCAATGACGGCCAGGCAGCTTCTGGAAAAACGCCCCGAGGATTTGGTCATGCACGCCGTCAGGGGGATGCTTCCAAAGAACAGGCTTGGGCGTAGCATGTTGAAAAAGCTAAAAGTTTATGCTGGGGCGGAACACCCACATTCGGCACAGCAACCTGAAACACTGCAGTTTTAGTTTAGGAGCGGTTTATGGCAGAATCTATTTACGCTACTGGGAAACGGAAGAGTTCTATCGCCAGGACGTGGCTCAAGCCAGGCAAAGGGATCATCACAATAAATAATCGAACCATCGAAGACTATTTTGGCCGGGAAACGGCCAAGATGGTGGTAGAACAACCGTTTATCTTGACTGACACCTACGGCAACTTTGACGTGAAAGTCAACGTCAGCGGTGGAGGTATCTCCGGACAGGCCGCAGCTATTCGGCACGGAATTACGAGAGCTTTGCTTCAGTTTAATCCAGAGTTCAGGCAGATACTGAAGAAAGCAGGCCTTGTTACACGTGATGCCAGAGTGAAGGAACGAAAGAAATACGGGCAAAAAGGCGCCCGGGCTCGTTTCCAGTATTCGAAGCGTTAGGTGGCTTCTCATTTGCAATCTCTGAGAGGGAGGAGCTGAGGGCTTCTTCCTTTTTTGTCGCTTCGGCTCCGCATACAGTGAGGGGCCGCCATTTTTCTCTTCCAACAGAAAGCAAGGGGTGAGTTGATTATGCCAAAAGAGGAAGCCATCGAGATGCAAGGCAAAGTCATTCAAGACATGTCGCATGGTACCTACAAGGTGGAATTGGAGAACAAACATACGATCATGGCTCATCCCTGCGGAAAGATGCGGAAGTACTCTATTAAGATCCTGCCTGGAGATATAGTGACCGTAGAACTCTCGCCGTACGACTTGACCCGAGGAAGGATTACATACCGGTTCCGGTAGTTGACCTCGAGACCGGACGTTTCGTCCCAACTTCGCCCTCCACTTTTGTATCTCTCCTGCTATTCGCAGTGACCCTCCACCCTTGGTTTGCCATTGGTATCGCCCGGAAAGTCCGACTCAGCCTTCACGAACCAGCGGCAGAATTGCGCCTATTTTTGATTTGACAAGGGAAATGGCTTACCATAGGGTCAGATTGTCTCTTAAATGGGGAGGAGGAATTCCCTCCTCCCGCGCAGGCCCTCAACTTTAGCGACTTATTCTGGAGGAAACATGTTCAAGGTGGCAGTAATTGGTTCTACCGGCTACGCAGGTGCAGAGCTTGTAAGAATCGTGTCGGCCCATCCCCAAGCAGAACTGACGATGATTACCTCTCGCCAGTATGCCGGCCAGCCGTTTTCCGATGTCTATCCGGCCATGGCCGGGATTGTGAATCTGACCTGCCAGTCTTTTTCAGCGGAGGCTGTTTCAGAGGCGGCAGACGTGGTGTTCACGGCGCTTCCACACAAGACGTCCATGGAAGTTGTTCCCGGACTCGTTGCGCGGGGGAAGAAGGTCGTTGACCTGAGCGCAGATTTCAGATTCAAGGATCCAGCGGTATATGAGGCCTGGTATGAGCCCCATGAGGCAAAGGATTTGCTCAAAACAGCCGTTTACGGTCTGCCCGAGATTTATTTTGATGATATCCAAAATGCCTCCCTGGTTGGGAACCCGGGTTGTTATCCCACGAGCGTTCTCCTTCCCTTGCTACCTATTATCAAGGCCACGTTTGTTGACCCTGACAGCATTATTGCAGATTCGAAGTCAGGTGCGAGTGGGGCCGGGCGTTCGGTTAGCTTGGCCAGTCACTACTGCGAGGTGAATGAAGGTCTCAAGGCATATAACGTGGCCAAGCATCGGCATAATCCGGAGATGGACGAGGTTTTGAGCCTCTTCTGTGGGCGTACCATCCGCACTACTTTTACACCCCACTTGGTGCCCATGACGCGAGGTATGCTGACCACGATCTATGTTGAATTGACGGAGGATGTTTCGATTCAGGACGTGGCTTCTCTCCTCGATTCCTTTTATGCAGACAAGCCTTTTGTCCGGATCTGTTCGCCGGGCAGATTCCCTAATACTTTGCACGTAAAGGGGACCAACTACTGCGATATCGGATTTCAGGTGGCCACGGGGACCAAGCGCCTCGTTCTGATCTCGGCGATTGACAACCTGGTAAAAGGCGCCTCTGGTCAGGCTGTCCAGAACATGAACATTATGCTGGGGCTTCCGGAGACAGCAGGGCTGGATCAGCTGCCGTTTCTCTTGTAAGGCAGCGCTATAGTGCACTTTAGCCACTTCAATTCATTTTAGCGCACTCAGGTATTTGTTTCTCTTGCAGAACTTCAAGATAGTCATCGAATACGACGGCACCGCCTATCAAGGATGGCAGCGCCAAAATGACGGCACCACGATTCAGGGGACGATTGAAGCCGCGCTTGAGACCATGATAAAAAATCCGGTCACAGTGATCGGATCCGGGCGCACTGATGCCGGGGTGCATGCGCTCAACCAGGTGGCCAGCTTTCGTGCCGACACAAGGCTCACGTCTGAAATCTTCGAAAGAGGCCTGAACAGCCTCCTTCCTCCGGACATTGTCATCAAAGACTGTGCAGCTGTTGATGACGGTTTCCACGCACAATACAGTGCCCGGAGCAAAGTGTACCGATACCGCATTTTGAATCGGTACACCCCCACAGCCCTCTTTCGGCAGTACGCCTGGCACATTAGAAAACCACTTGACCTCAACGCTATGAACAAAGCTATGGCCTATTTGGAAGGCCAACACGACTTCTCAGCTTTTGAGGCGACCGGCAGTCTACGGTCGGATGCTGTTCGGACGGTCATCGATGCGAACCTGACCGAAAAGGACGCAGACGGCTACGTGGTTTTCAGTATTGAGGCCGACGGATTTCTGCGGCACATGGTACGAAACGTGGTGGGGACGCTCGTTGATGTTGGGCTTGGGAAGGTATCGCCAGGAGCCTTTGAGGACATCCTAATGTCAAAGGACCGCAAGAAAGCCGGCATAACCGCTCCGGCTCATGGGCTGGTGCTGAAGGAAGTCAAATACTAAGAACCCATCTCAAGAATACGTCTAAGGCCCCATTGCGGTGTTGCGGGTCGGCTCAAAATCTTTAAGCTCATCCCGCTTACAGTGGGACTCCGCTTTTTCACTTGTCGCGCCAAAGCTCTTTGAGCGATGGCGGACCGCCCCGCGTCCCCGACGACAAGTTCGGGATTTTCAACTTGCCCTGAGGCCTGATCCACATTCTTGACATGGGTTCTAGTGTTATGTCTCAGAAGAAAGCTCCGATATTCGTAAGGCGGCTTTGCGGTGATCATAGGTTCTTCCAAAGGAACTTCTGAGGCGGGACACTGCCTACCTTTCCGAATTGCTCTTGCTCTTCTTGATGATCATGTTGTCATAGGTGGACATGATATCTCTTCGACTGATAACTCCCAGGAGCTTTTTGGGATGCTCTTTGTCGACCACCGGGAGTACGGAAAAATCCCCCTGGGTGATCCTGGTGAGGGCCCGGAACAGACTATCATCCTCGGTTATGGTTACAATACCGGGGGTTGCGACATCTTTTGCGGTCAGTGTCTCCTCACGCTCCTGGCTGAAGCACTCTTGACAATCACTCAGGGATAACATGCCGATCAAGCGGTCAAGTTCGTCAACGACCGGAAAGCTGTTAAACTTGCTCCGATGAACAAAATCTTGCAGTTCTGTGAGAGACATGTCCGCCGGGATGGTCTGCATCTCACGCCTCATGGCTTCACGCACAGGGATATTTTTCAACTGGCTGATTTCGCGATCTGATTCAATGTCTGCTCTATGGTGCCTCAGCTTAATCTCATCGACCCTCTCGTTGTAATATTGAATTACCTCCCGGCGATCTAACATTCCGAGCAGAATCTTGTGGTCTTCCTCCCTGACAACAGGGAGCCTGTTTATGTTGCGAATGGTGAATTTCTTGAGAACCTCACTGAGGTCTTCAGAGGGTGTTGTGACTATGATGTCCGAGTTGGCGACATCTTTCATCACCACAAGGTCTCCGACCTCCTGATCAAAGATGACACCTCGGATATCGTTAATGGAAAATATGCCTGTAAGCCTCTTTTCTTCGTCAACAACCGGGAAATACTGCTGCTCGGTCGAAGAGAACATCTTCCTGAAATCTACGAGGCGCATGTTCTCAGGGACCAGTTCAACTCTTCTCAATTGAGGCATGAGCTCTTTCACCCTGATCGTTCCAAGCACGTCCACAAAAAAATCTCCACGGTGGGCATTGGAGTCTATCCGACTTGGCACCTGCTTCACATAAATTGTCCATTTTCGGGAAAGTAGGAAAGCGAGCGAGCAGACCAGCAGGCTGGGCAGCAGCAGCTGATACGAATCGGTCATCTCACTAACAAATATTATCGTGGAGATCGGCGTATTGGAGACGGCGGCAAAGAACCCGGCCATGCCAACTACCACAAAAGCACCTGGCTGGGTGACGATTCCCGGCAGGATGAGGTGGAAGATTCTCCCCACGGCCCCACCCAGGGCTCCGCCGATGACAATGGACGGGCCAAACACCCCGCCGCTTCCCCCTGAACCGATTGAAAAAGAAGTTGTCATTATCTTTCCTAAAGCCAGTGCCAGTAGGAATAGTGTCCCAGACCCGAAAAGAGCCGGCGGTACGTTGTCCAGGGCCATCTGGGCATATCCGTACCCGAAGGCCAACGTGGCAGGTAGGAAGAACCCGATAATACCAGTGCAGAGGCCGCCGATGGCCGGCTTGATATGATTCGGGACTCTCAATTGTTTGAAGACATGGTGCAGACCATAGAACGCCTTAACGTAAAGGATACCGGCACCAACCAGGACGAAGGCGAGCACAATGTATGGCCCCAATTCCAAAGGGTTCTGAAAGACAAAGTCCTGAGATTCAAAGAGCGAGCCCCATCCAAAGACCAGACAGAAGACGCAGTAGGCAACCACTGAAGAGATCCCGGCGGGGATAATTACTTCTGACTCAAATTCCGGGTCACGGTAGAGGACCTCAGCCGCAAAGAGGGCACCAGCCAATGGTGCGCGAAAGATGCTTCCCACACCTGCTCCCACGCCTGCGGCCAGCATGATGCGGCGTTCCCGATCAGAGAGCTTCAACTTGGTGGCCAGAAAGGATCCGAATCCGGCTCCGATCTGAGCAATTGGCCCCTCGCGACCTCCCGAACCCCCTGATGTAATGGTGAGCGCAGAGGCAATGGTCTTAACAAAAGGTATTCTTCCGCGGATGAACCCACCTTTGTTGTGATAGGAATCGATGGCAGCGTCCGTACCGTGTCCTTCTGCCTCTGGGGCAAAGGTATAGACGAGCCAGCCGCTCAAAATGCCTCCAAAGGCCGGCAGGAAGAAGAGCATCCAGCGGACAAAGGGCACACCCGTTGGTTGGAAAAGGTGGGACTCTCCGGCAGGGGCGGGAGGGCGGTAGCCTGCCAGCAGATCCAGGAAGACATGTAGGCCGACTTGGCAAAGGTACTGAAAGACTATGGAGCCCAGACCGGCAATGAGTCCTATGAGGACATAATAGAATGTCCACTTCCCGGCTGTAGTAATGCGGGCACTTCCGAGCTTGAGGATAAAATGGTTAAACAGCCTCTTCTTCAAAGGAATTGCCTTTTGATACATTCTCTGATACGGGATGGGTGAAGTATATCCGTTTAGCTATTTTGAGTTGTTGCAGAACTATTACTTATATTGACGTGGCTCCCTCAGGTCAAGAAAAAAGGCCCTGTGTTTGGGCGCCGAACGGTTTAAGGAGTGAATCATGCTTCTATCTGAAAGAATCAGAGGAATTAAACCATCAGCTACCCTGGCTTTGAATGCAAAGGCATTGGCGATGAGAGCCGAGGGCATTGATGTTGTCAGCTTCGGGGTGGGGGAGCCGGATTTTGATACCCCAGAACACATCAGAGACGCGGCGATTCGTGCAATAGAAGAGGGGTTTACACGATATACTGCAGTGGGCGGCATTCCTGAACTCAAGGATGCAATCATAGAGAAATTCCGGCGTGACAATGACCTCGCCTACGAACCTGAAGAAATTATCGTGTCTTGTGGAGGCAAACATGTTCTTTACAATATAGCCCAGGCTTTCGTGAACCCGGGGGACGAAGTGATCATCCCGGCCCCTTACTGGGTGTCCTATCCGCCAATCGTCATGCTTGCGGGCGGAAGTCCTGTGATAGTCAGCACAGCAGAGGCAGACGACTTCAAGTTATCGCCGGAATCTCTTGAGAAGGCTATTACCCCTCTCACCAAGATGCTGATTCTCAACAGTCCGTCCAATCCAACCGGTTCATGCTACACTGAGTCAGAGTTAGGGGCCCTGGCAGAAGTGATCTTGAAACACGACATCTGGGTCATTTCCGATGAGATCTACGAAAAGCTGGTCTTCGGCGATACACGCTTCTGGAGCATTGCCCAGGTTAGTGATGAGATGAAATCCAAGACCTTTGTTGTGAATGGGTTATCCAAGACCTATGCCATGACGGGCTGGCGCATAGGATATGTAGCTGGAGCACGAGAAGTCATTGGAGGGATGGGCAAAATTCAGGGCCAGAGTACGTCGAACCCCAACTCGATAGCACAGAAAGCTGCAGTTGCTGCTTTGAGGGGCTCAGAAGATTTCCTGCAGGCCATGATCGAGGCCTTTGATGAGAGGCGAAAACACCTCATAGAGCGATTGAATGCCATATCAGGGATCCATTGCAACCTACCCGGCGGGGCGTTCTACGCCTTTCCAAATGTGAGTCGTTACTTCAATGTCAAGGCAGATGGAAAAATCATAAAAGACTCCACCGACCTTTGTGAATACTTGTTGAACCAGGCCAGTGTGGCTTTGGTACCAGGGATTGCCTTCGGTGACGATGGTTTCATCAGATTGTCTTACGCAACGGGTCTTGACAGGATAGATGAGGGGCTGGATAGGATGGAAGCAGCCCTGAAGAGATTGGCGTAGAAGCCATCTCAAAATTCCGGATCAGGTTCGAGGGCAAGGCGTCCCGCGAATTTAATACGGAACGTACACGTCAGTACATGAGTATTTCAATTCGCGGGACAACACCGCCATCGGAGCTCAGACGGGTTTTTGAGATGGCTTCTAGTCAGAAGTCCGCGGTCAATGGTCACTGGTCAAACGAACTGCGTGCGCAATTCTCATGACCAGTGACCAATGACCAGCGACCAATGACTCATCCAATGTTCTAGCGGCCCTTTCGCTTGGATGCTTTGAGCGGATTGATCTTGTTATTCTTGACCTCGGCTTCCTTCGCCACATGGGTAGCAAAGTTGCAGTCGCCATTCTTCCACTTGATGGAAGGATCTGGATAGGCTGTGCAATACCAGCCGTTCGAAAACTCCGAAGCGCGGCTACATCCATGGCATTCCTCCACGATGGGGTAACAACCCCCGCCATTAAAAGAACATCCTTTTTTCGTCATAAAGACACACTCCATGCTTTCCTTTACAGTCGTGCAAACCATCGGAACCACCCCCTTTCTATCTGGTGTTATATTTTGACCTTGCCAATCCAAAGCATAAACCTCAAAGTTCTTATCAACGCCTTTCTGGCTTGTCAACAAGTTTTTCGATATTCCCCACTCCCTGTTCAGGTTCCCAGCCTGACTTGTGGTAGGAACGGAAATAAACAGGTTAAATAGTCGCTTCTCTTGCATTACATTGAGCATTTATGATAAATTGAAAAAATTGGAAAGAAAAGGGCCTCTTGTATCAACCATCAGATAAATAATAGAGTGAGGTGAACCATGCCGGTCTTCAAGTGGAAAGGAGAGGACAGAACGGGAAAAACCCAGACGGGTGACATAGAAGCCCCTCATGAAGCTGCAGTGCGCACGCAGCTACGGCGCATGCAGATAAAACCCACGAAGGTAAAGCAGAAAGGAAAAGACCTGTTTGACGATGTGGCCTTCATGCAGCCCAAGGTCAAGGGACCCGATGTGGTGATCTTTGCCAGGCAGTTCGCGACCATGATCAATGCCGGGCTACCGCTGATTCAGAGCCTCGATATTCTTTACTCCCAGCAGGAGAACAAGACCTTTAAGAAGATTCTGAAAGACATCAAGGACAAAGTAGAAGAGGGTTCAACACTTGCAGATGCCATGGGAAGGCACCCAAAGGTATTTGACGACCTATTTGTTAACATGGTTGCAGCCGGCGAAGTGGGCGGCATCCTGGATACCATCTTGAACCGCCTTTCCTCTTATATGGAAAAGGCTATGAAGCTCAAAAGACAGGTCAAGGGAGCCATGACCTATCCCATCATCGTCCTGGTCATCGCCGTCTTGGTCGTCGCCGTTATCTTGATCTTCGTTATTCCGGTTTTCGAGCAGATGTTTTCAGACTTTGGCGGGACACTTCCAGTCCCCACCCAAATTGTGGTGGCCGCGAGTAACTTTGTCAAAGGAAACATTATCTTCATCATTATCGGACTCGGCGTCCTTGTTTTTGCATTTAAGCGATTTTATTCCACTGACCGGGGGCGTGCCCTGGTAGACGACGTTTTGCTCAAGTTGCCGGTCTTTGGTCCTCTCTTACAGAAGGTCGCTGTGGCCAGGTTTACGCGGACCATGGGGACCATGATCAGCAGCGGGGTGCCGATTTTGGAGGCGCTGGACATTGTGGCAAAGACTGCCGGCAACATGACCATTGAGAAGGCCCTCTACAGCGTCCGGTCGGGTATCACCCAAGGACGCACCATGGCAGAGCCGCTGGGTGAGAGCAAGGTATTTCCAAGCATGGTGGTGCAAATGGTGGCAGTGGGGGAACAGACAGGTGCTCTGGATGCCATGCTCGAGAAAATAGCCGACTTCTACGATGACGAGGTAGATGCCGCCGTTGAAAATCTCACCGCCATGATCGAACCGTTCATGATGGTCTTTCTAGGCGTAACCATTGGCGGACTTGTTATTGCAATGTATTTGCCGATCTTCAAGATGGCGGGCATGGTTGGCGGATAAGGCAGTGGCTGGAGTCACTTCTGACGAACGACGCTCGCATGATGTTTTGTTTGGAAGACTCCAGTGGCTGATGTTCTTACGAGTCATATTTGTCACCATTCTTCTCGGCTCGAGCATCCTCGTCCAATTCAAGGATCGTGAATCCCTTGCCCCACCTCTCCTCGTAACATATGCGCTTATTGCATCGGTTTACGTCTTCACCTTCCTGTACGTCATAGTCCTGAAACAAATTGGGTCGAGTCTCAGATTTGCCTATGTTCAAATCGGGCTGGACACCTTCCTGGTCACGTTGCTGATCTATGTGACGGGTAGCATTTCCAGCGTCTTCTCATTTCTCTACCTGGTGGTCATTGTGTACGCCAGCATTCTTCTTTACAAGAAGGGGAGCCTGATTATGGCGACCCTGTGCAGCATACAGTACGGGGTCATGATAGACCTCGAGTACTATGGAATTCTAACGCCGTTCTATAGTACGGCCACCATGGATATACAGGAATACGAGGAGTCGTATGTGATCTACAAGGTCGGTATGACGATGGTGGCGTGTTTCCTCGTTGCTTTTCTGAGCAGTTCCCTTGCCCAGCAGACCCTTAAGACGGAAAAACAGCTTGAGGCAAAACAAAAGGACTTGGAACAGTTGGAGGCTGTCAATGCCAGTATTATTCACAGCATTGACAGCGGACTTCTTACGCTGAGCTCCGACGGTATGATAACCACCTTCAATCGGGCAGCTGAGGTCATTGCTGGATTTGATCGAGAAGAAGTGCTGGGAGAATCATTGTCAAATGTCTTTCCTGATGTGATTGAGCACATTGCCTTGTCAGACACGTCCCGCGAAAAACAGCCATACCGGTATGAAATGGAGTTCAAGAGAAAGGATGGGTCCGTCGGTTACCTGGGGTTTTCCATGTCTTCATTGGAGGAACCCGGCGGAAGGCCTGTAGGCAAGCTGTTGATATTCCAAGATTTAACCCCGTTCAAAAACATGGAAGACCATGTCAAACGAGTGGAGAAGCTGGCCGCTGTTGGAGAAATGGCCGCGGGCATCGCCCATGAAATTAAGAACCCGCTGGCGTCCATGAGCGGATCGATACAGCTGCTAAAAACCGGGGTAGACGTGACCCCTGTAGCCAAGAAGCTCATGGATATTGTTCTCAGGGAAACGGATCGGCTTAACGCCTTAGCCAACGATTTTCTCCTGTTTGCTCGGCCCAGATCCGACAAGACAGAGCCAGTGGAAATAAGTTTAGCCATTGGGGATACTTTGGAACTTTTTAGAGAAGATGGCGTACTGGAGAACAGGATTACCGTCATACCGGATCTCGCAGCTGAGGCGTGGACAGAGATGGATTCTGAGCACGCGCGCCAGATCTTCTGGAACTTACTTCTGAATGCCGCTGAAGCCATTGATGGGACCGGTACGATACACGTTTCTTCTATGGTCGAAGAAGATATGGTGCAAGTGGTCATACGGGATGACGGCTGCGGCATGTCGGACGAGACAATAAGCAAGATTTTTGACCCCTTCTATACGAGCAAGACCCACGGCACCGGCTTGGGGCTATCCATTGTCTACAGACTTCTAGAGTCTTATAATGGACAGCTTGACGTTCAAAGTCGACAGGGCCAGGGAACTACCCTCACTGTATACCTCAAGAGAATAGACCCGCCGGGCCTTTTATCTTGACACCTCCAAGCAAATACGTTAGCTCAATCACCATTCGCGGACCGAATAACTATTTGTGAAGATTACATAACGGTCTTGGAGAGGGCCTCACTGCCACATGGACGAAACAAGTGAAGTAATCCGCCAAAGACGTGAGAAGGCACAGTCCTTAGCTGATCATAAGATTGAGCTTTATCCCAATGATTTCAGGGTGTCACACACGATTGGTGCTGTCAGAGGTTATATTGATCAGGAGGCGGGAGCCGAGAGCAGTGATGCTGTGTTTGCCATGGCAGGCCGCATCGTGGCGCTCCGGTCTTTCGGGAAAGCTACATTTATTCAATTTAGAGACTACACGGGAGAGCTTCAGGCCTATGTAAAACAAGATGAGGTTGGGAAAGAGGCGTATGCCTTGTTCAAGCAGTTTGATGTTGGTGATTTCATTGGACTCAAGGGAGGTTTATTTCAGACTAGGACGGGTGAGTGGACCCTTCTGGCCAAGGAGATTCGTCTCCTCTGCAAGGCCCTCAGGCCTCTTCCCGAGAAGTTCCATAGATTGAGAGATCCGGAAAAACGCTACCGCCAAAGATACCTCGATCTCATCATGAACCCCGATGTTCGGGACATCTTCATCAAGAGGGCCCAAATCATTACTGCCTTCCGGGCCTTTCTCTTGGAGCGCGGCTTTCTGGAGGTGGAGACGCCCATGATGCAACCCATACCAGGAGGTGCTGAGGCGACCCCTTTCAAGACGTTCCACGATGCCCTCGGGATGGAGCTTTTCTTGCGGATTGCCCCGGAGCTTTACCTGAAGCGATTGGTGATAGGAGGATTTGATCGTGTTTTTGAGATTAACCGCAGTTTTAGAAACGAGGGAGTCTCAAGCGAGCATAATCCTGAGTTTACGATGCTGGAGTTCTATCAGGCCTACGCCAATCACGAAGACCTTATGTCCCTGACCGAGGAGATGTTTCAATTCGTGACAAAAGAGGTCTTGGGGCAAACGCACTTGACGTATCAGGGGAACGAGATTGACATGGCGGAGCCATGGTCACGGATAACGTTGGAAAATGCTTTGACTGACCTGGGTGGCATAGAGCCTTCTGTCCTGAATGATCGACAACGCATGCTTGATTTTGCCAAGTCAGAAGGGATTGAGGTTAGAAAAGCTGGTCGAGCCGGCAAGGTCATGATGAAGCTATTTGACGTACTCGTGGAGCCGAAGCTTATTAGACCGACATTTGTTGTGGGCTACCCTGTAGAGGTTTCACCTCTGGCTAGACGGAGCAATGTGGATCCCAATCTGACAGAGCGATTTGAGCTCTTTATTGGCGGACGGGAGATTGCAAACGGGTTTTCGGAATTGAACGATCCTGTTGACCAGAAAAACCGTTTCTTGGATCAAGTTGGAACTCGGGAGGCGGGTGACCAGGAAGCTCATTATATGGATGAAGACTACGTGATGGCCCTCGAATACGGAATGCCATCTACAGCGGGGGAGGGTGTGGGGATCGACCGGTTTGTCATGTTGCTTACCAACGCAGCCTCGATCCGCGAAGTGATCCTTTTCCCGCAGCTTAGGAAAACCAGCCATTAGTTCACTTCTCCTAACATATAACTATTAACGAGCAGCAAATCATGTCCTTTGAGTTCTTTGTCGGTCTTCGATATCTTCGGGCAAAACGAAAACAGGCCTTTATTTCAGTTATCACGTTCATTTCTATTGCCGGGGTGACGCTAGGCGTCATGGCTATGATGGTCGTCCTGGCCGTAATGACCGGATTCGGAAAGGACATCAGGTCCAAGATATTGGGGGCCAATGCCCATATTCGGGTAATGAGTCGGAGTGGCACGTTGGATGAATATCAGGGGGCCATGGCAACGATTGAGGCAGTAGATGGGGTGGAAGCGTCAGCACCCTTTGTTCTTAGTCAGGTCATGCTGCGTCGCGGTTCCCATGTTTCCGGGGCTGTCTTGAGAGGGATTGATCCTTCCCGGGCCGGGAGGGTGGTGGATCTGGAAAAGAGTGTAAAGGACGCAGATTTGCGGGCCTTGACGAGGGGGAGCAGTGCCGACACTGACAACAAAGACAGGGGGGAGGGGCCGCCCGGCATCATAGTGGGGAAAGAGCTTTCTAGATCGTTGGGTGCATATCCAGGAGATCAACTCTATGTGGTTTCACCGTTTGGCGGCAGCCTGACGCCGGTAGGGGCCCGCATTCCTCATATGAAGAAGTTCAGAGTTGTAGGTCTTTTTGATTCAGGCATGTACGATTATGATGCATCCTTTGCATACGTCTCGATTGAGTCGGCCCAGCGGCTTCTAAAGCTCGGGCAGGCAGTTCATGGTATAGAGGTTAAGGTGGATGATATTTACGGGGTTGGAAAGATTTCAAGCGCTCTCCTCGAGCGTCTTGGTAGTGCCTATTGGACGCAGGACTGGATGCAGATGAACAAGAACTTCTTTTCAGCCCTGAAACTGGAAAAAGCTGTGATGTTCATCATATTGGTACTCATTATCCTAGTGGCAGCTTTTAATATTATCAGCACGCTGATTATGATGGTCATGGAGAAAAACAAAGACATTGCCATACTCAAATCAATGGGGGCCAGCAGTAAGAGCATAATGAGGATCTTTATGTTGGATGGTCTGGTCATAGGCGTTACGGGTACCGTCCTGGGAATCATGGGGGGGAGCGTGCTTTGTTTTCTGCTGAAGCGATATCAGTTTGTGAAACTCCCGAGTGATGTTTACTACATCTCTACGCTTCCCGTCCGAGTACAGGTGCTTGACGTGGCCCTGATAGCCCTGTCCGCGATAGCCATTAGCTTTCTGGCTACCCTCTATCCCTCCTATCAGGCGTCCAGATTGGACCCTGCTGCAGCCATAAGATATGAATAACCAGCAGCCGCTAATACGTCTCATGGATGTCCAGAAATCCTTTGTTACCAATGGTAATCGAGTGGATGTATTGCGTGGCATTGACCTGGACATTTTCGAAGGCGAGATGGTAGCTATTGTGGGGGCTTCTGGCGTTGGCAAGACGACTCTTCTACATGTGATGGGTACTTTGGAACGGCCCGATGACGGCGAGGTCCTATATCGGGGAGAAAGAGTGTTCACGTACGACGAGCAAATGCTGGCCTCTTTTCGAAATCAGACCATCGGTTTTGTATTTCAGGCTCACCACTTGCTGCCGGAATTCAATGCTTTGGAAAACACGATGATGCCTGGTTTGATCAAAGGTGTGAACAGAAAAGAAACGTGCGAGCGAGCCGAAGCTATCCTGACTCGAAGCTATCCTGACTCGGGTGGGCCTCGGCAATCGCCTGAGACATCATGTTGGTGAACTGTCGGGTGGAGAGCAGCAGAGAGTGGCTGTGGCCAGGTCCCTGGTTCTAAAGCCGTCAATACTGCTGGCCGACGAACCAACTGGCAATCTGGATGCCCGGACTGGTGAGTCGATACATGATCTTCTGATTTCATTGAACCGTGATGACGGGATCACGGCGGTGGTTGTCACTCACAACATGAAGTTAGCTGACAAGTTGTCCCGCCGCGTGACGCTGGTGGACGGCAA
>JAFDFO010000139.1 GCA_019309815.1 Deltaproteobacteria bacterium | reverse complement strand
CTGCTGGAAGATAATCCCCTGGCCAGTCAATTCCTTCAGGGTATCTCCTGTTGCAATGCCAATCCCGCCGAGTTTTCTGTGGCCGTAAGCGTCCTCCTCACCGTACTCGTGGACTTTGCCACCAACCATCTTTGCACCTTCTGAAATGGTGAGCATGGCATAGTTGCTCGGATTGGCTCTTTTGTCTTCCATGATCTTCTCTGCCAGTTTGTCCGGATCAAACGGAACCTCCGAAATCAGAGCCCGGTCAGCCCCTGCAAGGTATGCGGATATGAGCGAGGTCTCCCCGCAGTTTCTGCCAAACAGCTCGATCACCCCTATGCGTTCATGCGAACCAGTGGATGTTCGCAGGGCATGTATGAAATTGACCGACCGTGTTATGGCAGTAGAAAAGCCTATGCAGTAGTCTGTCCCGAATACGTCATTGTCCATGGTCTTTGGAATGGCGATAACGGGAAAGCCTTCTTCGGAAAGTCGTTCCCCGTAACTCAACGTGTCGTCTCCACCAATGGGAAACAGTAGGTCAATACCAAGATGCTCCAGATTCTTAAGAACATGAGAGGTTGTATCTGTTTTGTCTTCGGTCGGGTGGGCATCAAGAAAGAGGGGCATCTCTCCTCTTTTTACCGCACTCGGTTTGGTTCGCGAAGTGTGCAGAATGGTGCCGCCTGACCGGTCGATCGTGCGCACTGTCCCTTTGTCCAGAGACACAATATTCTCATCGTGCGTGCTCTCATCCTCAATGTGGTACTCCACAAGGCCGGCCCATCCTTTCTTTATGCCAACCACACGCATCCCTTCGTCATTCGCCCGATAAACGATAGCTTTGATGCATGGATTCAGGCCCGGGACGTCTCCACCTCCCGTAAGAATTCCGACGGTTCCAATCTTGTCTTTAGCGGTCATCATGTACCCCCTGTTGATATCTGGATGTTCTACGCCACCTCACTGCGATATATTGATAAAAGGATTAAGAGTCAAGTGAAACAACTCCGGGCTGGCTCCTGAAATGCTTGTCGGAGAAAGCGCTTTGCTTTCCTCAGTATCAAACCACAAGTATTTCATCATGACCGGGCGTGAGATTCTCGCCTCCTTGCTCTGTGACGAGAAAAGTGTTCTCCACTCCCACGAGGCCGATCCCTTTGAGCCCTTTCTTGGGTTCAACAGCAATCACCATGTTTTTCTGAAGTGGAACGTCAACCCTTCCGGCAATGACAGGAAACTCATCAACGACCAAGCCAATGCCATGGCCAAGGAAATGGGTTTGGTTGCTCCCAAACCCCATGAAGTGCTCCTCAAAGCTTCGCGGCAGCACTTCGGTCTGGTAAACCTCTTGGAATATTTCGGATGCAATCATACCTGGCTTCAGCCGGCCTCGAACTGCCTCCTGGATGTCCAGACAGACACTATGAGCATCCACGGCTGCCTGCGATGCAGTTCCCAGGGCATAGATCCTGGTTGCGTCCGTAAAATACCCCTGATACGCAAATCCGGTATCAACGAAGATTATCTCACCCTTTTCAAGCCGCTTTCCCCCGCCCACGAAGGGAAATGCAGGGGAAAGGCCAACGAGCCCGTCAGGCCCCACGCCGGCAGTGGGATAATTGCCCGATTCTCCAAAGCTGATCACACCCACGAGAAACTCGTCGTTCAGGCCGGCAAGCCTCATGAGCCCTGTGCATCCGAGTTTGAGCATCTGGGCATGGATCTCCGATCCAAGTTCCCACTCTGTCATCCCTTCCCGAATCATGCCGGGGATACGATCGTAAATGACTTGGTGTCTCCTGCCCGCCTCTCGAATCAACGCAATTTCGTGGTCAGATTTCACAGCCCGAATCATCGACAAGGTCAGACTGATATCTTCAAATGTGGTCTGGGGAAAAGCTGCTGACAGCTTTTTGTAGATCGAGACCGCGACCCCGGTTTCGTCCACCCCCACCCTTCCTACCGGACAACCATAGTCCTGCAACGCGACAGGAAGCTGGGAAATGCTCCTGAACGGCACAAGGGCTTTGATTGGCGTTTCTTTCTTGGCCCGTTCAAGATTTCGGCGAACAAGAAAGACAGCCTCTCCTTTAGCAGGAACAAATACGAAGCCGTTTTGCATGGTGCCGGTGAAATAGAACATATTGATCCCGTCCGGGATGACGGCACCATCCAGGCCTTTGTCCGCCAGTCTTTCCTGGAGTTTGGAGATGCGGGAGAAGATCTCCTCTGCAGGGACCAGATCATAGCTCAGGGGATCGGTAATAGGTGCGGGCATCGGTCGTTAGTCCGGGCAAAGAATGCAGAGTGTATGATGCTCACGTCGTCAACGATCGATGAGACGTGAAGTGCGCAACACTATCTGTTGTTTGAGTTCCTTAGCGAGTTTTGGCCTGTCGTCTCCAGCACACTCGTCCACATATCTCCGCAACAGTCTACCTGTCTTCGCTTTCCGACCGCTGCCTCCATGGGAATGTGAACAAAACGGCTGTGACAGAGACCAACAAACATCTTTGACTTGCCGGCCATGCCGGCATGTACGGCACTGCGGGCCAATAGAAGGCACAGGAGACCGTCATTGGTGTTTGCTGGAACGCTCCGGATCATGTAGCTCGGGTCAATGTATTTCAGCGTGATTTCCATCTTTTCTTTGGCAAAATAATCAGTGATCTCCTCCTTCAGAAAGAGACCTATATCGTGTAGGCGAACGTTTCCCGAGGCATCGTGCTGCTTGGGCTTGTCTTCAAAGAACTTTTGCCCCGCCCCCTCGGCACTGACAATGACTGCGTGTTGTCTGCGCAGCAGCCGCTCCTTCAAATCGCCTAAGAACCCTGACGGCCCTTCAAGGTCAAAGTCCGACTCCGGGATGAGGACAAAGTTTACAACAGGCATTGCCAGGACAGCCGACGACGCGATGAACCCTGAATGACGGCCCATGAGCTTTACCATCCCAATCCCGTTCGGGGCACTAGTAGCTTCATTATGGGCAGAGCGGATTACATTTGCTGCAATGTCCACCGCAGTATCAAACCCGAATGATCGATCTATTAGGTATATATCATTGTCAATCGTCTTTGGGATGCCGATCACACTGATCTTCAGCCCTCTACTGTTAATGGCATCAGCAATCTTGGCCGATGCAACCATGGTACCGTCCCCTCCGATGGTAAACAGGAGGCCAACGTTCATCCGCTCAAGGGCATCTACAATACTGTTAATATCCTGGGGCCCTCTGGAAGTTCCCAGAACCGTGCCGCCATCCTCGTGCAGGGCAGACACAGATTCCGGGTTGAGATCCATCAGTTCATGACCATATGAAGATATGAAGCCCTGGAGTCCGTAACGGATGCCGTAAATGTTGTGCGTGCCGTAGTTGTACCAGAGAGCTAACACCAGTGAACGGATAATGTCGTTTGTCCCGGGACAGAGCCCTCCACAAGTCACTACAGCACAGCGAAGTTTGCTCGGATCAAAGTAGATCTTACGTCGAGGTCCCGCCCTCTCAAACGACAAAGGTGTCCTTCCGTCATTGAAGGTTTTTGTCACATCACTTTCATAGATATTCACAAGGATGCGCTCTTTGTCCGGAATAAAGCACATCCCCTCTTCCCCCCTTCCCAGGGCCTCAATGGGAGAAGAAATCTTTGCAGGTCCGAGTGTCATGACTGACGTGTCAATGTCAAGGTTGTTGGTCATTTCTGGTTACCCTTCTTTTCCCTTTCATAATAGCTCATATTTATTGCTAATAGCCTCGATCGCTCGATTATCCGCGCTGTCGGTGGGAGGCGTACCTGAAGCTGCGTGAGCATTTGGCAGCACCCCTGCAACATGGAGCATGCGTTTCAAGACAGCAACCGGTTTCTTTGCATAGAGTTTGTAGAATTCCTGGGCCATGACGCCGGTTTCCCATATTTGGCTGACGTGATCAGCGTATTGGCGTTGGACATCGTATCGGTTCAGGCAAGACCAAGTAATCTCATGCCAGGCCTGAGGAAGCAGATTAGCCCCCCCGGCTACCACACCATCAGAGCTTGGTCGTTTCATGAAAGTGGCCTCGTCTCCATCGTAGAACTTGAACCCGCGGCGATGCCGAAGTGCCTCATGGTAGTGTATCGACCGTTTCAACGGGCCTGTGTAGATGAGGCCCTTGATCTGCTCAATCTCCGAGAGTTTCTTGAGGACACTAGTCCGAATATTCTTGTGTTTGATTCTCTTGTCGGGCGTCTGGATGAGCCCGGGATTGTTGCCTAAAATCAGGGGAGTCGCCGTGTCCCGAGCCACTTTCTCATAGAATTGGGGAAGGCCCCGGTTGCTGTGGTAGGTGACAGGGTAGTCCACCCAGAAGACGCTCCCTGAATAGCCCGACCTTTCCACAAAGGACTCAATCTTGGCCATTAGACCAATGGTCTCCCCGGGCGTCTCCGACGTGATTGTAATAAGGACTGGCCATCGCCCCTGAATGATCTCCAGGACCGCGCTGGCCATCTCTATCTTTGTTTCACGGCTCAGCACCAAACCTTCACCCCACAGGACATCACCAACGAGGAGGGCATCCGCGCCAGTCCCTGCCTGACTGATGAGACGATCAAGAGCAGGCACATCCAGCACATCGCCGCTTTTCAGCGGGGTAACAAGGGGGCAAATCAATCCCCTGGGGAGTTTGTTCGTTTCAGACGTCATTGAACTTGAAAGCACCCTTTCCCAGAACGTCATGGAGGTGCAATATACCCCGGACTTTCCGCACCGGGTTTACGATGGGCAAGACTGTGATCTCGTGCTTTTCCATTATACCAAGAGCCTGAGAGGCTAGACTGCCAGGTCCGAGAGTTTTTGGATTCCTGGTCATAACCTCTTCCACGGGCAGGTCATGAATGCGCTCTTGGGTCATGAGGTACCGTCGAATGTCGCCGTCGGTGACAATCCCGACAAGGATGTCGTCCTTCTCCACAACCAGTGCCGCCCCAAGCTGGATGCGATTTATCTCCTTGATCGCATGGCGCATGGTCTCCCCTTTTATGACCTTTGGAACCTTCTTCCCCGTGAGCATGATCTCCTGAACCTTTACCGAAAGACGCTGGCCCAGAGTGCCCCCGGGATGAAACTTCTTGAAGTCGCTCGATTTGAACTTCCGCTTATTGATAAGCGTAACCGCCAGCGCATCTCCCACCGCCAACAGGGCCGTTGTGCTGGCTGTTGGTGCCAGCCCAAGGGGACACGCTTCTCGCTCAACACCCACATCGATTGCAATATCGCTCTGCCGACCCAGGGTAGAATCCATCTGGCCGGTGAAGGCAATCAAAGGACATCCGATTCTTTTGATACTGGGGATCAGCACGTTCAGTTCATCGGTCTCCCCGCTGCTGGACAGCGCAATCACGACATCACCGGGACTCACCATCCCCAAGTCACCATGCATGGCCTCCACCGGATGAAGAAAAAGCGAAGGGGTACCGGTGCTGTTAAGGGTTGCGACGATTTTCCGAGCCACAATCCCAGATTTCCCGATGCCGGTCAGGATGACTCGGCCTTTGCTTTTGTGAATCAGATCCACCACCCTCACAAAACTGTTGTCGAGACGATCCACAACACCCAAAATCCCTTCGGCCTCGATCTGAAGAACCTCTTTGGCTTGCTTCAATACCATTGTCAGGCTGTTTCCTCTCTCTTGTTTTT
>JAFDFO010000389.1 GCA_019309815.1 Deltaproteobacteria bacterium | reverse complement strand
GCTTGGATATCCCTCGATCACATCAGGGTTCATCGCCTCCAGGCTTTGACAGATCACGCGAGCGGGCTGCAGACATTTCACCGGATAGGAGCGATACACGCGCAGTGCCTGGCGCACGTGCGTAAGAAACGTTTCCCTCTTCTCCCCTTCCACATTCCCCAGGATTACCCTTGTCCGACGGTCCCGTGTTCGAAGACCATACTGACGCAAAGCACGGATGCGGAACATGTTGATGACGTGGTCTTCAAATCGGCCCCGACGGACAATGAAGGGACGTCCGGAAGATCCGCTTGTTACTAAAGCAGCAAGCTGATCCGAGTGGGTGCCTCGGGCGAGGACATCCTCTGCAGCGCAGGCTCGTAAGTCGTTCTTCTCGGTTATGGGTATGATATGAAGGTCATTTACCGTGCGAATGTCCGCCGGCTTGATTCCGGCCCGGTCGAAAAGATCCCGATAGTATATGACATTGTTATAAGCATGCCGGATAAGATGACGGAGCTTCCGGTTCTGAAACGACACGATATCTTTCCGAACAGCACGGGGATGCTTCCATAGTTTCCAAAGAGTATGAAGAAGTTCGTATCGAAACAAGAGATGGGCCTCGCTTTCCTGGCGCAAAACGTATAGAGAAGTTACGGTTGCATGTCAACTTCAAATAACCCGCATTATGTCCTGGTGGGCGCTTGATGTAAGCTCCCTGTGCCGTCGAAGCGGGGTCTCGGCAAAGTTCGCCTGCAAGGAGTCTGAGTTCATCATTGACCCCGGAAACCAATCTGCCTATACTCCTCTCCGCAAAAGCAATGCCTTGTCTGCCTCGCTTCTTGTGGCTTTTCCCCAACCGATAAGAGGACCCAAAACAGTTGGAAAAAGTGGATTGCAATGATCATTTCTAATATAAGCAGCCACTCCGGTGAAGAAGGGTCCGAACTATCCGCTGATGTGTTTCCGGATGAAACGCCCCGGCATGCATTACGCGTCTGGTTCCGCTTCCCCCCTGAAACTGGTGCACTCCCGACAGTGGGGGATCCCTTTCTCGCAGGTTTCTTGATCCCATGCATGCGGTCGGGCGAAGAACTGCATATTGAAGCACCTGTATCGCCCCGACTGCTCAAGTCAGTACCGGGCATCCAGAAATTGATCTGCGATTGGTACCCTGAATTCGTTCAGGTTTCAGCTACTGGCACCGAGTCGCACGGATTCATTCAACGGCAAGGTTCCCCGAAAACTGCTGCATTCTTCTCTGGCGGAGTGGACTCCGTGTACACACTTCTGAAGCATCATGCCAAAATCAACCATTTAATTCTTGTTCATGGCTTCGAGAACCCCGTTCAACAGAAGGAGTTCTTGTCAGTAACCAGGAAGGCGGTATCTCCCACTTGTCAGGGATTCGACAAAAAGATGATAGTGGTGCACACCAATCTCAGACAAATTGCGGATCAGAATATGACTTCATGGAGGAGAAAACATGGCCGCTCCTTCTTTGGTTTTTGCTATCAGGGAAGCATCCTGGCAGCAGTAGGACTCTGCCTGCAGAAGAGTCTGGAGCGGGTTTTCGTTTCAGCCTCCCATAGCCACAATACACTGGTTCCATACGGTTCCCATCCGTCACTTGATCCGTTGTGGTCCACAGAGAACCTCGACTTCGTCCATGATGGGTGCGAAGCCAGCCGATTTGAAAAGGTCAAAAGGATCACCGCTGAGGCATCTTTTGCAGCCAATAGCCTTCAGGTATGTGAATCCCTGTGACAAGTGCGTGAGAACGATGATGGCCCTGAGATTATGCGGCGTTCAGGGACAGTCGGGCACGTTTCAGCGTCCTCTTGATCTGCGCATGGTCCGACAGATGGCCTATCCTGAACGTTGGCGAAACGAATACCAGGAGCTGTTGTCTGAAGCCCGCACACTGGGAGACGATGAGCTAGCCGATGCGCTCAGCATCGCCTTGAGAGAGTGCTTTTCGTGGAATCAGCTGTGGGGGAAAGCTAGACGCGAACCACGCTCAGCATTGGCACACCTGATGCCGTGGCTGCCACGCTTGGTGAAGCCCAAAAGCCTCAGGAAATGGTAAACGCATGAGGGCTTATTCCAAAACAAAGGGAGAATGAACGTATGGCACAACTTAACGGCCCAATGGACATTCTCAAGTTGCTCGACAAATCAAATTGCAGAGAATGCAACAAGCCCACATGCCTGGCCTTTGCCGCCGCGGTGTACAAGGGCGAGAAACAACTCGACGAATGCCCTCATCTGGAGAAAGAGGTCGTTGAGCAGTATGGCGGGAAGACCGCTGTTCGGATGCCCGTTGAACAACAGGCGGACGAAGCCGTGGGGCAATTGAAAGAGCAAATAGCTACCACAGATCTTGCTTCATCAGCCGAGAGACTGGGGTTAAACTCTTCTGACGGAAAACTGATGATAAAATGCCTCGGCAAAGACTTTGGTGTTGATGCAAACGGCAACATCATCACGGACATCCACGTTCATTCATGGATAACCATACCAGTCCTGAACTACATCATGGGTGGTGCGGGAATCCCGGTATCAGGAAAATGGGTTCCGTTCAGGGAACTGGAAGGCGGCAAGACCTGGTATCGGCTTTTCGGGCAGAGATGTGAAAGACCCCTGAAAAAGGTTGCTGATACCTACACAGACCTTTTTGAAGATATGATTCGCCTTTTTGAAGGGAAGCAGGTGGAGAATCACTACGAGTCCGACATTTCACTCGTATTACATCCTTTGCCGAAAGTGCCGATTCTGATATGTTACTGGAAGCCGGAT
>JAFDFO010000388.1 GCA_019309815.1 Deltaproteobacteria bacterium | reverse complement strand
GACTTTTAAACTCGGGGGTCATGTTTTTCAACAACTACAACAAGCTGGTGGACGCGTGGATTGAAGAATGTAGGGATGAAGAACTAACTGACCAGGGACCCATGAATCGTCTCTTAAGCGAAACTATCGACTGGAGAGATCCTGATATATATGGAAAGATTCATGATTGGCACGGCGTGCAGGTGAAGATATTCGATATCCATACATACAATGACTACCATCTGAAAGATGGAAAGATTTGGCATTTCAAGAAAGGTTCCAAAACTCCCGAAGACAGGAAGAGATGGTATGAAGAGCAGGTGAAGAGGTTGGATTTTTCGTTCCTATCTACTGGAGGGCAAGGGGCTTCTAAATGACCTCTAAGCCTTCCCATGTGCAATGGACCAAATTTGCATGGTGGATGGTGATACTGTGTCTGATACTCATCGGCAGGGTGGCGATTGTTCAGCAATACGTTGCAATTCACAACGACGAGACCCATTACACAATAGATGGAATGTGGGCGAGGGCGAAGCTTCCCTTGACCCAAGTCCTATGGGATCTACTATACAACCATATCCATCCCCATCCGTTCTACAATCCCGATACTGAACGGATCGGACACCACGGAAAACTCCTGTCAGGGTTTCCCAAGCCCAAAAGCAATCTCGGGCCGCACCCGCGCACGGGTCATCCTAGTCTCTACATGCTGATTCTTGGCCCTTTGTTTACGTTGTTCGATCAGGCCTGGCTTATCGGCAAGGGTAGCGTTTACGTGGGACGAGCTGTAAGCGCCGTATTTGACACACTTGGCTGGCTTTTTTTCTTGGACGCGATGCGTCGGCTGGTAGGTGCTCGGATAGCTCTGGCCATCACAGCCGCAGTTTTTCTATGGCCATATACCTTTGTTCTGGGCGCTTTGGCATATCTTGATTCACTGGGAACCTTCTTCGTAAATCTGAGTCTTTGGTACTATGTGAGTAGAGTTCGCCATTCCACCACACTTCGGCAATGGGCTCTGCTGGGCGTGTTGGTCGGATTCTCCATTCTTTCAAAGCAGTCCAACTTGATAGCGATCCCCCCCCTTCTGTCGGTCATATTGATAGCACCTCCTCGCATGACCTGGCAGCGTATAATCTTTGCTACCTTCTGTTCTTTCATCGCCATGTTAGTGACCGTTTCCATTCTATGTAATCCGGTCGGCCTCTACACAGAAACGCTTCATGCAGAGGACCCCGATATGAATATTCGCGTGACTCCAGACATCGTGTGGCATCGACTTATTTTGCCTTTCTCTCCAAAGGATCACTATCACTTCGGCGAGCGACGACACGGAGGATGGGATAACAAACCTCCTCCTGTTCGGTCAAAACTCATGTTGAAAATATATGAGATTACCACGCCGGCCTTTTTCTTAGTATTTTACCTCGCGGCCATTTATTCTGTAGTGCGGCGAAAGTGGAAACCGCTACTTCTCTTCCTTATTGTCATTTCGCTCCTCGCCTATATCCCTATGGGAAGCTGCATGAGGAGGGCCTATGTCCTGATACCCTTTGCGACACTCGTAATTGCATTGGCTATTCGCGACGTCTGTGATCTGAGAAGAGGAGCGATCCAATCCAATCATTCATGTCCCAAGCCTGCTCACTGAGTATGGCCGCAGGCCTGCCTGCTGATTGTAGTCTCTGTTCTATCACAGAATCACCCGCCAACTACTTTCCAGCACCGCACCATGTGACGTTCACTTGAACGGTAGAACGCTACTTCCTCTCTGCGACATCGATCTTCAACCAGAGGACATCTTCCCTGAAATCTGCACCCGGGAGGCGGGTCCATCGGGCTTGGCACATCTCCGGAAAGGGTCTGCAGTTCGCGCTCATCTTCCCTGAAATCTGCACCCGGGAGGCGGGTCCATCGGGCTTGGCACATCTCCGGAAAGGGTCTGCAGTTCGCGCTTATGACCAGGCTCAGCAACCGGCACTGCTGAAAGCAATGCCAGGGTGTAGGGATGAAGGGGATTGTCGAAAAGCTCCTTGGCAGATGCATATTCCATGATGTGGCCCAAGTACATGACAGCGACCGTGTCGCTAATGTACCCCACTACATTGAGATCATGTGCAATAAAGAGATAGCTCAGGGCAAACCTCTCCTGGAGATCCTCAAGCAGGTTGATAATCTGGGCCTGGATCGAGACATCCAGAGCCGAGACCGGCTCGTCACATATGATCAAGGAAGGCTCAACGCTCAAGGCCCGGGCAATGCCGATCCGCTGTCGTTGACCACCACTGAATTCATGAGGATAGAGACCAGCCGTCCTGGCCGACATACCCACCATCCCCAGAAGGTCTTCAACACGGCCCTTTCGCTCACTCCGGCTTCTCACGTCGGAAGCTCGGAGTCCTTCTTCTATTGATTGTCCTATAGTCATCCGTGGATTCAAGGATCCGTATGGATCCTGGAAAATGATCTGTGTCTCTTTTCGCAAGGGCTTCATCTGGCTCTGAGAAAAACCACTGATATCTTGACCCCGGAAAATGATCTTTCCCGCATCGGGTTCAAGCAGTTTCAAGATCAGCCTGCCAGCCGTGGACTTTCCACATCCACTCTCGCCCACCAGACCCAAGGTCTTCCCAGTCTCGATATCAAAGTCCACCCCGTCAACGGCCTGGATCTTTCCGACGACGCGCTGAAAAAACCCACGGCGCACGGGAAAATGCTTTGTGAGACCCTGTACGCTCAGTATGATGTCATTTGATGAATTCAT
>JAFDFO010000387.1 GCA_019309815.1 Deltaproteobacteria bacterium | reverse complement strand
CGAAGGATCATTGTCAATATTATGGGTGGGGTGCAGCTTGAAAAGTATTAGTCTATCAAATAATGGGTGGCATCCAATGAACCTGGCGAAAGCCGGGCGGGGTTTCAGTCTCGTTGAGGTGCTCATTGCCATGTGTGTCCTCAGTATAGCAATGATGGGCCTGGCCACATTGCAGGTCCGGTGTATGCGAAGCAATGACCTGGCAAACCGCACAACACAGGCGGTTAATCTGGCCCAGAATAAGCTGGAAGAGTTGATCTTCAGGGATGCAGAAGGTGAACATTTTGAGGCGGATGTATACGACGACGACGAAAATCCCGTCAGTGTACCAGGCGACGACACAGGGGCCATTTTTACAAGAAGCTGGGAGTTCATAGATGATGAGCCTGCGCCGACTGCCCGGACCATAACCGTTACGGTGACCTGGAATGATACCATGGGACAACACAGAGTAGAGATAGACGGTGTCATAACGTCTGACAGCTATTAGGGGAGAAATGTAGAGTGACACCTTTATGCAAACATAATTCGAATCAGGGGTTCACTTTAATAGAGATACTTGTGGTCATGGCACTCGGCCTGGTAGTTCTCGGGGCCGTCCTGAGCATCTTTATCAAACAGAACGAGACCAGCACCGCCCAGCAGGAGATCACCTATGCGCAGCAGAATGTGAGAGCAGCCATGGATCTGATGGTGCGGGAGATAAGAAATGCCGGGTATGACCCACAGCGTAACGATTTCGATGCCATAAAGACCGCTAAGGGAGATGAGCTCCGGATACTTTCGAACCTCGACGGAGATGACGAAGCTGGACACGACCCGGATGATGCAAACGAGGATGTTACCTATTCGGTGAACGCTTTTTTTCAGCTTGAAAGAAACGGCAACATTCTCGTCAACTCCCCATGCGGACTCGCGTTCGGTTATGTGCTGGCGGACGGCACTGTGCACGACCCACCCGCTCCCGGGGACCCGCCATTGGACTTATCAAATATCGGTGGTGCAGACCAGAGGGACGAAGTCAGGGCAGTTATTATCTTTGTTGCTGTTATGACAGCAAACCCGGCCCCTGACACCGGGGAGTACCGGATGAGACCTCTTATGAACGCGGTCCGAATTCGCAACCTGGGTTTTAAGGACATAGAATAGGGGGAACCTGTGAAACCGATCAACAACGAAAAAGGGACCGTACTGGTTGTTGCCCTGATCATCATGGGGCTTCTGGCGGTCATTGGCACGGCCATCATGATGACGACGTCCATTGAGCTCAAAATTGCGCAGAATGAAAGGGAGTCCAAGACCGCCTTTTACCGGGCAGAGAATGGCCGCGTCATAGCCGCCATGGTCTCGGAAGCTGCTGCCTGGGGTATAGATTTCGTGGACGGTTCTAACTTCGAAGATGTGCCCGACATTAAAGTCATGGATGGTGACTTCATAATGGAGGCCTTTGACATTGACAATTCTGCTGATCAAGTGACCGGCGACCCTGATGTACGCGTGGAGGAGGACGGTTTTCTATCAGCCGAGGTCGACGTTGACAAGCTTTCTACGGCACTCCTTCCCGGTTCTTCGGCGGAATTCGCCGCTGGTTATGAAGGTGCAGGAGCGTCGGCTGGAGTGATGACCATATTGAGGATGGACAGCATTGGCAGTGAACCTACCGGTGCCAGAGCTTCGATCCGGGTCCAATACATGCTTATACCGAGATAGGGGTCTTTACGTTTGACACAACCCCTTAAGGGTCAAATTTCAAGACCTGACACATGAAGCCCAGGAGGTGTACCATGAAGAAATTCGTATCTAACCACATACTTTCATTGATTCTTATGCTGGCCATGGCTTCCGGGGCGCTGGGCGCTGTCATGGCCGATTACACCGCCGTTCCGCCGTTTCTTACCACCTCTGTACCTCCGAATCTGCTTCTCCTGATCGACAATTCCGCCAGTATGTATGATCTCGCCTACGTGGATGATCAGGACTATTGTTATGACGACACCTACAACAACGCTACGGAATATGCCGGCTATTGCAATCCGGACACCTGGTACAAGTATGATTTGGCCGAACAGCAATTTGAACCTATGCTTGACTACGCCACCGCG
>JAFDFO010000138.1 GCA_019309815.1 Deltaproteobacteria bacterium | reverse complement strand
CCTGACAACAGTTAGGGAAAACATTGAGAAGTTGACAGAAGATCTCATGGAGTAATCATTCAATTCCGGGTTAGTTGTAGTTAATTAGGGTAAAATAAGTGTGTCATCTCCAATTGAGCGGTGTGATCCCAGAGGGTTCAAGGGTTCAAGTGAAAATGCTAAAGAATTACAAAGATCTGAAAGTCTGGCAGAAGTCATATGAACTCTGTTTAGGGATATATACAATAACAGCAAAATTCCCAAAGGAAGAAACGTACGGCCTAACTTCACAGATAAGAAGATCTGTTGTGTCTATTCCTTCTAATATAGCCGAAGGATATGGAAGAAAGACAACCAAGGATTATGTTAGGATGCTTTACATGTCTTATGGTTCTGTTTGCGAATTGGAAACACAGGTACTGTTGGCAGGGAGTTTAGATCTAATTGAAAAAAGTGAATTGGGTACACTAGAAAAAGACATCGCAGAAATCGAAAGAATGTTAGCCGCGCTGATAAAGTCTTTAGAAAAGAAACCCTTGAATCCTTGACCCCTCGAATCCTTGGACCCTGTTTCGGAGGAGTATGACTTCAGACGAGCTTACAGGTTTGGAAGATATGTTGGGCTATCATTTTAAGGACAATGGCCTCCTCAGGCAGGCACTTCAGCACAGCTCCTATGTGAATGAGCAGCGGGAACTGGAATTAGAGGACAACGAGCGCCTTGAATTCCTGGGGGACGCTGTCCTGGACCTTGTGATTACGCACATCCTCATGGACCATTTTCGGCAGACCAGTGAAGGCGACCTGTCAAGGATGAGAGCAACCATCGTCAATGAGTCGCAACTGGCCGACGTCGCGCACGGTCTGAATCTCGGGCAGCACCTTCTTCTGGGAAAGGGAGAAGCCCTGAGCCACGGCCAGGAAAAAAGCTCGATCCTTGCAGATGCCGTTGAAGCGGTCTTTGCTGCTGTGTACATGGATGGCGGTTACCAGGCTGCTTCCGAGGTGATTGAGAGACTCTTTTCCGGGATTGTTTCCCAGATGGGGGAAAGGCTTGGAGAAGAGGATTTCAAGAGCCCACTTCAAGAGCTTGTGCAGGTTCGCTTTAAGACGATTCCTGAGTACAAAGTGATTGCCGAGAGCGGGCCCGACCATGACAAGACTTTCGAAGTTTGCCTCAACATTGGCAACAGCTTGACCGCTCAAGGGGCAGGAAAGAGCAAGAAAGCTGCAGAGCAGGCGGCGGCGAAAGTTGCGTTGGAAAAGCTCCTCAACAACGGTTGAGTCGCTTCAGGCCAAGGGCGAGAAGCGAGAGGCAATAGGAAGAGGCCAGGGGGCCCGCCTCCGCCCCTTCGACTTCGCTCAGGACAGGCAAGGCTGCGGCGCGGCAAGCCAAGAGGAAATAGGGAAAAAGAAATGAAGCAAAAACCTTTTATCATTCCTGTTTTCATTCCCCATATGGGCTGTCCCCACCGGTGTGTGTTCTGTGACCAAACTTCGATCACCGGTCACAAGGACGGGAGTGTCTCACCGCAACAGGTTAGAGAGCAGATAGCCGAATTCCTCAGTTTTGAGGTCAGGCATCGGGAACCCGTTGAAGTGGCCTTCTACGGAGGGAACTTCCTGGGGCTTCCGACATCTTACAGGGAGTCCATCCTGGATGTGGCCCAGGGGTTTGTCGAAGACGGGAAGGCGTCAGGCATCCGTTTTTCCACGCGGCCAGACACGGTTACCGGGGAAAGCCTGAAGTCCCTTGCCCGCTATACGGTTCGTGTCGTCGAAGTGGGTGCCCAGTCTATGGACGACGCAGTCCTTTCCCTGTCCCGGCGTGGTCATACCGCAGACGACACAAAGAAAGCAGTTGCTGAACTCAAATCCTGCGGCCTGTCCACGGGCGTCCAGATAATGCCCGGCCTTCCGGGAGACACGCTGGAGTCGATGCTTGAGACCGGGCGAAGCGTGGCCGAACTCAACCCCGATTTCGTTCGCATCTATCCCACGGTGGTAGTCAAGAACACGATTCTTGAAAGGTGGTACAGGTCGGGTCAGTTCAAGCCCCTTGCCCTTGCAGACGCTGTTGAAATCACCAGGCAGCTCTACCTCCTTTTCCAAACCCGAGGAATCTCAGTCATTCGGATGGGGTTGCAGACCACGGGAAGCCTGCAGGAACCGGGTGTGGTGGTTGCTGGTCCGTTCCACCCCGCCTTCGGGCACCTGGTCCATTCAGCCGTCTTTCTAGATCGTGCAGCAAAAGCCCTGGAAAGGGAGAAAACAGAGTCAAAAACTGTCACGCTGAGCGTTCATCCAAATGACGTGCCCAAACTCAAAGGTTTGAAGGGCGAGAACATCCGGCAGCTTGTTCTGCGATTTCACCTTGAAGACCTACATGTCCTCCCCGATCCTGCGCTTCCTCAGAATGTCCTGAGAGTGGCAGATGTTTCTTAAGATTTAGAATGTGGGCCCCGTGACAGCAGGGCTCTTGCGGGCTCCGAAGACTATTCTTGACCATAGGACGATAGAATAACCTAACCCCCTTGCCCACCTCATCACAGGCCCTACCGGACACATCCCGTATCAAGAATGCTGCGTCTGTGCTGTCATGTTATGGTGTGTCATATATTATAGTTTACCCTCACTGTAAACAATGATAAACTATAAAAATAAGATTATTGTTGACACGCTTTCCCTATAACTGTAAGATACGCACCCTTATAGAATCAGGATATGGCCGGTGGCTGCAACCGGAACATGACCAGATATATCCACCGGCTCGCTCCCGGGCGCGAAGTGCCGACGCAAGAAGGCGTTGCACGAGGGAGGGGGCCTGGCGGAGGGGAATATGTTCGGTGATCAAAAAGATATAGAGAAAATATTGAACGCCTTAGGGGAGCAGTTGGAAGGTTCGGCAGAAGAGCCCCTCGAATTCTTGGTGTGCGGAGGGTCGGCCTTAATTGTTTTAGGGCTGGTTCAACGGGCGACAAAGGATGTAGACATCCTTGCTCGTATAACAAGAACCGTGGCAGGACAGATGTTGCTGATCAAGGCAAATCCCCTACCGGAGGCATTCATTTCGGCATCAAAGAAGGTGTCAAGGGACTTCAACTTGTCTGAAAATTGGATCAATACAGGGCCTACGTCAGCCGTTGATCTTGGCCTGCCGGACGGGATTATGGAGAGAGTTACAACGAGAGAGTATGGTCCAAAGCTTATGGTTCACTTTACGGGTCGATATGATCAGATTCATTTCAAGCTTTACGCATCAGCAGACCAGGGGGCTGGCAGGCACTATGATGATCTCTTGGCATTGAAGCCGACAGTGGAAGAACTACAACAAGCAGCCCGCTGGAGTATGACCCATGATGTATCCGAAGGGTATCGAGAAGTCCTAAAGGGTTTACTGAATCACATGGGATACGCCAATGTCGCAGAAAGACTTTAGAGACCTGTTCCTTGAGAATATTCTCAATTTCCTGTGGCGCCAGTGGTCAGCTCTGGGGGTTCTGGGTGAGGCCAGGACAAAAGATCCATGGATATATGATCCGGAACCTATGCTCCTTTTCACACTGGAAATGGGCCGTTATGAACCGAGACTGTTCGACGAGGTCATGGATTGGCTTGTTGTGAATGGTAGATGGATGGATATGCAGCGGCTGCGTGGAATTTTGCGTGGGAAGGAAGAGACCACCAGGAATTTGTTGGGAGCGGCCGCCACATTTCTCATGACATCAAAGGATGAGAGGAAATGGAAGAACCTGGCTCGATCCTGCAAGTCCCATGTCTCGGATGCAGCCGGCAATGTTGAAGCGCTCTTTTTCGGAAAGGACGGAAAGCCGCATCCTCTCTCGAAAAAGCCGGATGCTATCTTTCTGACCTATGGCTATAACCGCCCCCAGTTGGAAGTGCGGAGAATGACCAGGGAGGTTCCTGTCACATCACAGAGCACCGTTCGATTCCTGCTGAGAGCCCTATTCGGCATTGGTTCAAGATCTGAATGTCTGGCTTACTTACTTACTCATGAGGGTGGGCACCCATCAGAAGTGGCAAAAGGAATCGGCATCTCTATTCGAGGAGCACAGGACGCCCTGATAGAGCTTTCCAAATCCGGACTTATCCTTACAAGGGTTAAGGGCAGGCGCAAGATTGAGTACTGGCTTTCACGGGAGAGATGGTGGGAGTTTTTATCGAGAGGTAGTATCACAGAAATCGAGAAACCCATTTGGATCGACTGGATCGCCCTCTACTCGGCACTTTCTAAGGTATGGGTTACTTTAGATGACCTTGGGCGTGAGGAAAAAAGCGATTATATGAGAAGCTCAAAACTTCGAGGTTGCCTGGAAACGGTCGGCAATGAATTTGCCAAGAGTGGTCTCGACATTCCTTCCATCCCCGGGAAGGATATAACGCCGGAAGAGTATGAGAGGGCCTTTGAAGCATTTATTGTAAACGTGTTTGGGGCAGGGTAGTGAAGTTCGTTTAATAGGCGTTCGTGCGCCACTTGGAGAAGTAAATTTTGCTCCTCATGGATTCTTTATTGGATGGGGAATTGCTATAGTATGAGTAAGAAAGCTGATGAGGCATTGCTATCGATTCTTCAACCGGGTGATACCGTCTTCACGATCTCACGACATCTTTCTCAAAAAGGGGAGGAAAGTGTTGTAGATGCGATTGTGTGGAAAGAGGGGCAACCTGTCCATATCTCTCATTGGATATCAAGGCTCCTGCGTTGGCCTTTGGACGACCGTCACGATGGCATAAGAATCAAGAAGCCCACGAGGGGACCCAAGAAACATGACATAGGAGCTTACTTGGTTTATAAGTTAAGTTATGCTTTATACAAAAAAACACATCCAAAGCATTTGGCAGGGTATTTATTAACCCAACGGTGGCTTTAAAAGGGCAAGTTTTTACACCTGAAGCTGGTAACCTTAGGTAGCACCCAACTTGGTCATTGAATGTTTTAGACACCCATTAGCTTAACAAGCAAAACAACATGCCCTCGCAAAGTGAATTACCCGAAAAATGCGGAAAATGTGCCAAGTCAAAAGGGTCGATCATATACAAGCAGTGTGGTCTTTGTTGGGAACTAGAGTTTGACGAGTCGGTCTTGTGCGATTTGAACCGGCACGTTCATCAGGAAGCAAGGGGACGAATCTGTCCGCTGGCTCTCAAATCCATTTCCAGAGACAACCTCTCCTGAAACTGCTTCGTTCGGACAAACTCAAGTATGAGAGAGTATTGGCGTTGCAGAAACTGGACCGGGACCCAGACGGTGTGTTCATTGAACTCAAGCACCATCTTGCTTGGAACGTTACCCACAGGAGACCTGTTTTTAGCCCCAGCAACAGTTGTTTTGATTTCGTTCATGACACTTTTTTGGAATGTGGCGACCTGGTTGGAGGATTTGCGAGTCTGCTCTGGCTGGCTCCAGACCACATACACGTATACGTCGAGTCGGATGGAGAGAAATCTGTGGAAATGATCGTCCGAGGGCTTAAGCAATTCTCAAGAAATGCTATTGCCACACAATTTCCTGATATTGGAGACAGGGATGCCCCAGGACTTGAAATTTGGGATGAAGCCTACTTTGTAGAGACCGCGGGCTAATGCGAAGAAGGCCTGAAAAGCGGGCGGTTGCACGGCGTTCATAACAACCCGCAATCCGGCCATTAGTTTTGACCGGTTTGAAAAAAGGCCCCTTAATCATGAAACCTGGAATAAAAAAGATGAGATCTCTGGTGGTTCTTGCTGTTGCGGTGGGCATCGCTGCCCTCCTCATTGTGCTCAAGCCCGCACCGAAAAAACAAGCCCCCCCTCCAGCCAGCCTTCTTGTTGAGGTCATGGAGGTCAAGGCCTCTTCCCCTGCCATGGTGGTAAACTCCTACGGGACTGTGAAACCAACCGAATCGTTGAATCTGGTCTCCGAGGTCAAGGGCAAAGTGGCGGAGATGTCCCCGAGTTTTCAGGAAGGGGGGTTCTTCAAGGAGGATGAGCGCCTCATCAGCATTGATCCGAGATCGTATGAGCTGGTTGAGGCCCAACGGCGGAAACAACTCAAACAGCTTGATGCAGAGCTCCGACGCCTTGACCAGGAGAAACAGAACCTGCAAGTCAGGCTCAATATTGCCCGTTCCGACGTTGAGCTGACCAAGGCTGAATGGGAGCGTTTCAAGGCCCTGGTGGAGCGGGAGGTTGTTGCCCAGGCCAATGTGGATCGGGCTCAACAGCAATACCTGGCAAGTCAGAACCGGATGCAGGAAGTCGAGAATCAAATTGCCTTGATCGATCCAAGGCGTGATCAAATCAAGGCCCAGAGGGAGTTGGTGGAGGTTCAGCTCAGGGAGGCCCTTCTAGACCTGGACCGCACACGAATCGACGCTCCATTTGACGGCTATGTCCTGGAGAAGAACATTGAGAAGGGGCAATTCGTCAACATTGGGGCTTTCCTTGGACGCATCTATCGCGCTTCGACCCTCGAGGTTGAGGTGCGTATACCTTTTAAGGATCTGTCATGGCTCGGCGACATATCGTCAATGAGCGTTTCCGACAATGATGAGCAGGAAGGCACTGATGCCAAGCCTCTTGTTCCGGCAAAGGTCATCTTCAAGAGTGGCGGTCAGACCCGAACATGGGAAGGACGCCTTGCCCGTGTGAAGGCACAGGTAGACGAAAAAACCCGAACGCTGCCGCTGATTGTCGAAGTGTTGGAGGAAAGCTCTTCGGCCGAGGACCATGCCTCATATCCTCTCAGACCGGGCATGTTTGTGGACGTTGAACTTACAGGGATGCGGATTGATACGGCCTATCTCCTGCCTCGATCCGCCTTGCACCCGGGCAACCTGGTCTATGTGGCCAGCAACAATGAACTGGTCACACGACAGGTAGAGGTTCTCCGGCGCCTGAATGACTCGGTCTACGTTGGCAAGGGCCTAAACGACGGTGATCTGGTCATTACAACCCCGGTTGGTACGCCAAGAGAAGGGACCAAGCTCCGCATCCGCGCTACCGAGGAAGAGGCAAAGAATTATCACGAAAGCACGAAAGTGGAAGAAGAAGACTAATCACGCTTCAGTATAAGGCGCAGCCGCAAAGCACGAAAGAAGAGAAAAAAGATTATCACGAAAACACGAAAAAGAGAAAAA
>JAFDFO010000386.1 GCA_019309815.1 Deltaproteobacteria bacterium | reverse complement strand
GCAAGTAGAATGCCAGTAAGCACACACAATACCAGAAATTCTTCAGTAGAGAGTATCCTTTTATTCGGGAGATAATACGGAGGGAAAATAAGTAGTGAGACATGAATGGGGGGAGGGGACTGGGTCCAGGCCTCTATCTGTGTGTCCTTATCTGTTGTAAAAACCGATAGTTGACCGTTGGTGATAAAGCTCTATGGGTGTCCTCTAAGTGTGACCGGATGTGTCGTAATGTCATGGTAATGTCTCAGTGTACTGGGTTTACATAAGTAGTAATTTGTGGTAGGGAACTGACCTAAATTATTATGAATTAAAAGAGTTTATTACCCATCTAATCCCTCAAAGGAGAGGGGCTGTATGCGGGGTGATCAGTTAGCCAGGCAGTGGCGAATCTTGCGGACGATAGAGTCCAGCAAGCAGGGCGTCACTGTATCCCAGCTGGCTGAGGCAGAAGGCTGTCACACCCGCACCATCTGGCGAGACCTTGCCGCCATCCAGTATGCGGGCTTCCCGCTCTACTCTGAAAAAGACGGTAACAAAAGCCTTTGGAACTTTATCGAAGGCTACAAGTTTCACCTCCCGGTCCCATTCACTGTCACGGAGTTGATGGGTCTCTATTTCTACCGGGACATCCTCCGCATTTTCAAAGAGACGGTCTTCTATGAATCCATGGACGAGCTCTTCCGCAAGGTCAAGGCCACCCTTCCTCCGGAGAGCCTCTCCTATCTGAGACGCATCGAGCAGACCTTTCACATTGGCTTCAAGCCGTTCAAGGACTATTCCAGTTTCAGAGAAATCATTCAGCAGATCAACGAAGCGGTCGTGAATGGCCGCGTGATCGAGATGCGCTATTACTCGTTGTCATCCAAGCGTGAGACCACCCGCAAAGTGGATCCGTTCAAGGTGTGGTTCTTTAACGGCACCCTCTATTTGATCGGCTGGTGTCATGTGCATGATGAGATCCGGATGTTTGTCCTGGACCGCGTCAAGCTTCTCCATGTGACAGATGAGCGGTTTATCCCGCCGGATGACTTTGATCTGGATGAATACATGCAGGACGCATTCGGCGTCATTCGTACGGATCCGGAGGAGGTAGTCATCAGGTTTGAACCCTCTCTTGAAAGATATCTCAAGGAAAACATCTGGCACCCCTCACAGGTTTTTGAGAAAGACAAGGACGGCAGCCTGCTCATGACCATGGAAGTAGGGGGGCTGCGTGAGGTCATGAGCTGGGTGATGGGGTTTGGGAGGGAGGCAGAGGTTTTAGCACCAGAACATTTAAGAATAGCCGTGGCCGAGGAACTCGCAGCCACTGCAGAGAGATACACCCCGGAACCTGCGGGGGTGATGGAGGAAGAAGCGGACTACACGTCGCGATGAAAGAGTGAAACGGAGAAAGACCTATCTCACCACAGAGGCACGGAGGACACAGAGATAAGTATTTTTCGTTTGCCGGGAGACGGTGGCAAACGAAAACAGCTGCTCCGCCGTTGGCGGAATACGCTTTCTAGTTATCAACCTGAGAAGCTCTGTGATTAGCGTGGTGCTGTCGGGTCGGCATTGTTCTTGACGTAAGAGGAAGATTTGAGCCAAGGAGGAAGCCTCCCGCAGGGATGCGTGTTTTATCTGATTTCTTGTTCCTGCCCCGCTGCTTTAGCGGGGTCAAGAAATCAGACAAATGATTTGTCATCTCTGCGTACTTTGCGTCTCTGCGGTGAAATACTACTTTCCACTAGTGAGGGTGTGAAAAATGAGAAATCGTATTTGGAAATTAGTAATTGCCATGTGTTTGGTAGCTGCTGGCAGCGGAATGTTCTTGGCCTGCGGCGGGGAAGCTGCTGGCAGCGGAATGTTCTTGGCCTGCGGCGGGGAAAAGAAACCGCCGTTGCTGGCGGAAGTAGGCGTGGCACATCAGAGCATCTATGTCTGGAATAGAGGGGCCCAGGCGTGGCCTGGCGGGAAGGTATTTCTGAATGACCGGTCTCAGAACATTTCAAGGCCGATGGGCACAATACAACCCAAGGGATTTGCTCAACTCCCCATTCGCGAATTTCGACAGGGGGGCAAGTCCGTGCTGAAGACTGGACTAGAGATTACTTCTGTGTGTGTAGAAGTTGAGGGATACGCCACAGCGAAGTTTCCAATCAGCTGGAAAGGGAAGTAGGCTCAGCAGGGGATGATACCCAGTTGAAAGAAAGGGGCGTGGATGAGGTGGGCACGCTTTAAAAGAACGTCCCCCTTCCCACGGTGATTACAATGTCGTCAGCTAAGCGTTATTTCGAGGTTCTTCCCCAATGCCTTGGCCACTTTTTGAATTGTGGAAAGCTTGATGTCATGCGCGTGATTTTCTATCCGCGAAATGGCTGTCTTTTGGGTCTTTAACAATTTGGCTAGTTGTTCTTGGGTCAATCCAGCTTGCTTCCGGGCCTGCTTGAGGAGAACACCGATTTTGAACTCTTCATAGCCTTTTTCAAAGCCCTGAGCAAACTTGGAGTCCCTCTTTTTTCTTTTATCTATGTATTTTTCAAGGTCGGTCATAACGGCCTCCTTTTTGGACAAGATAGTTTCGGCGACATTGTTCTACACAAAGTTAACATGCGGGTTAACCAAACTCAAGAGCAATCTGTGAGCAGTTGGTACCATCCCCTTGGATGAAAATGGGCGCGCCCTCATGTCCGTCGGGGTCTTGAGGTAGGGGGAAGTTTTAAGAGATGGAGGAAGCCTGCTGCAGGCATGCGTGTTTGGCTGTACGCCTAACGGCTTGGGAACCATGCCCTTAGGCGTACAGGCGAAGACGGGGGATAAA
>JAFDFO010000385.1 GCA_019309815.1 Deltaproteobacteria bacterium | reverse complement strand
CGCATATTGGATCTCGTGACACCACGCGCAAAACTGCGGCGTGGTTGTACGAACCATGGTGTAGTAGGTGAGACTGAAAAGAGGGAAGGCGATGAACAGGCCTATGGATATGAATATGGCCGGTTTGATGAATCTCTTCATGTTTCCCTCCTCACGCTGGGGGTTGTGGTGGGGGGATTCAGCTCCCCGGACCTGCTCTGAGCGGGCCAGGCCCGGGAAGTCTGTTGGCCTATATTGTGTATGATTTCCGCGTCTACTTGGCGGTGGCCCTCATGGTATGGGCAAGTTCCTTGTAGGCCCGCATCCGATGCTTCATGTACATCTCTAAAAGGACCTGGTCGATGTATGACCCACCGGTCTGCATGAAATAGAGAAGGTCAGGATAAGCAAAGGAATAGTTGTCAGGTTTCTTGATGATGCCGTCTTTGTACAGGGCAGCAACGATCTCGATGCCTTGTGCCATGAGACGGTCGGCTTTCTGCATGATTGCGTCACCCATTTCAAGCTGTATGCGGGCGTACTGCTCGGCGTGGCACTGCTTACACCGCTCTATCATCTTCTCACGCTCTGTGCTCCAGGCTTCCTCAGTAAGGCGGACAAGATCCACGGCCTTGACCGCGTCCAGGCGTGCAGTCGGTTCTCCGGTTTCAGGATTGAGTACTCCCAGAGCTTTGAGGATGACGACCCTGTCGGCCGCCCATTGCTTGTCCTCAGGAAGAGGAAGCCGAACCCCGAGAAAGCCCCACGCGGTTCTGTTTGTGTGCGTCCCGTCCGGCAAATGGCAAAACTGGCAAGATGGAGCCGCAGCGCTTTCGGGAAGCTTACCTTTTTCCTTCATAGCATAGCGGGTGCCATGCTTTGAGCTGCTCCACATCTCCCATTGTGGGTGATCGTAGCCCATGTGGCACTGTTCACAGGCCTTGGGATCCTGGGCTTCTTTCTTTGAGAAGGTGTGCCTGGTATGGCATTCGTCGCACGAGTTGTTCTGGTAGCGGTAGCCCTTGTCGCGCTGTTCTTTCTTCTGGGCCTCGGACTTGACTCCCATGTTGTGACAGCCGCCGCATCCCCGGCCCCCCTCTATCAACTCGTCCGGCTCAACATGCGTGATGGGAAGGGCGTTCATGGACGTCCATCCGAAGTTGTGCTTTCCTTTTACAAACTGTTCCAATTGGTCCTCGTGGCACTCGGCACAGACGGTTTCGTCGGGCAGTACGGCGAGCTGGGCGTCTTTTGCTTTCTTGTGCTTGTCACCGTGGCAGGTCGAACACGTCACGTCTTCTCCGCTATGCTTGCTCGCCTCCCAATCAGCCACCTGTCCGGGCGAAGTTCCTCTATGACAGGTAATACATTTTTCTTCCTTAGCAACGGCTATATCAGTGAAGCAGAATGCAGCGAACATCACTCCCAAAACCACAAACCACGCTTTCTTCATAACTTACCTCCCAGTTGGAACTTCGATTTGAACACGGACCCATTATTTTTATCCTACCGGTTTGTTATTAGAATGAATTACAGATGTAAATGGGGTGAATACTGTATTTTAAGGTAGGGAAATACTGTATTTATGGGGTACTCGGAACGTATCCTGCACCGATGTAAAGGCCGAGCCGCCCCCCTTTTACTGAGTCCGGCTAGGCCGCCAACCTTTCCTTCTTAAGGACTTCACCCCTTGTGCTGATGATTACCACTTCCACCGGAACCTTCTTCCCTGCGATATCCATCCCTTTTTTGACAATCATGGGCAGTCCCTGACAGCATGGCACTTCTATTACAGCGATTGTCACGCTCTTGATATCGGCTGTATCAAATATTTCGGCAAATTTCTGAATATACGCCTTCACGTCATCGAATTTGGGGCACCCGACCATGAGGACCTTCCCCTTGAGAAAATCCTCGTGAAAATTCGGGTATGTGAATGACGTGCAATCCGCTGCTATCAGTAAGTCCGCCCCTTTCAAGAATGGGGCTGTGGCGGGTACCAGGTTGATTAGGATCGGCCAATGAGTGAGGGCGGACGGCACCGCCGGCCGCGAAACAGGTTCAACTGTGCCCTGACGCTCCAGTGGTGGAGGCGTGGACGGGCACCCGCACGGCAGAACCGGCGTATCAGCCTTTTTTTCTTCCTCCCTTGATTTCAATAATTCCTCGACAGCCTCTTCATCAAATGCCTCAGTTTCCCGTTCGACGGTTTTGAGGGCATCGTTTGGACACTCCCCGAGACAGGCCCCCAGCCCGTCGCAGTATTTGTCTCCCACGAGTTTGGCTTTTCCGTCAATGATCTGCAGCGCCCCCTCAGCACAGGAGGGAATACACAAGCCGCACCCATCGCAAAGCTCTTCGTCTATCTCAATGATCTTTCTCATCACTTTCATTGCTCTACTCCTAACAACGCCTCTCGGGCGACTCGCTTTCCCGTTTCAGTCAGAAAGGTTTTGTCAATGATTCCCTCTACTTTATCCCTTTGAGTTTCCCTGTCTTCATAGCCCTCTTCAATATTCACGATGAGGTCTGCGTCGTAGACCACCTTGAAATTCAGGGTTTCTTCTTCCGTGGCGTGATGGTGGTGGCCGATAATGTTGCAGACCTCCTCGATGATTTCCGCCTTTGCGCCCAATTTGGTGAGAATCTTCCCCGCGATAATCGGTCCTTCTTCTTCGTGATACTTGGCTGCCCTGTTGTTGTGTTTTCGTTGGGCCTCGTGCATACCGATGTCGTGCAGATAGGCAGCACACAATACCACGGCCGGGTTTCCCTGTTCTTCCCTTACGATTTGTTCGGCATAACGGGCTACATTGGCAGCATGGCCGATACGCTTGAAA
>JAFDFO010000137.1 GCA_019309815.1 Deltaproteobacteria bacterium | reverse complement strand
GAAGTCGGATTCCACGCTCATCCGCATGCCCCCTGCAGAGCGGATCACCGATCTGACTGTTCCAAGACCTTCAACAATGCCAGTAAACATAAGAAAAGTGCCTAGAGTGCCTAAACTTATAAGATAAAAGAATTATCACGAAAGCACGAAAGCAATGAAAGCACGAAACAAGTTATTTTGAGCTTTCACCTTTCAGGTTTTTCTGTTCCGCATTCCCCATTCCGCATTCGTCAGATTCCGCACTCCGCATTCTGCATTCCGCATTCGATGGAAATACTCATCCACCGTTGGGGTACTTTATCCTTCGATCATCACATCATCTGCGAAGCGATGGACCGTGATATCCTCAAGGTTTATGCTCTGCTCCATGAGCTCCACCCCGGGTCCGGCGCAAATTGGAATTCCCTCTCCTCCGTATATCTTGGGCGCATAGAACATGTAGACCTTGTCCACAATGCCAGCCCGTAAGGCTGAACCGTTTATGCGGCTTCCGCCTTCGATGAGTAGACTGGTAATGCCTATCTTCCCCAACTCTTCTACAAGAGCAGTGAGATCAATCTGCCCTTCTTCGTCGTCCAATGTCAGGAAGTGTATCCCGAATTCTTCCAGCTTCTTCCTCTTTTCCAAGGGGGCAGAATCACCACAAACTATTAATATACCAGAATCTGACGACAGATGCAACATTCTTGCCTTCTTGGGGATCGACAAATTTGTGTCAAGCACGATCCGCATAGGATCTTTTGCCTCACGGCCTTCAAGGCGGGCGGTTAGCTGTGGGTCGTCTTTGAGCACGGTGCCTATCCCGACCATGATTGCGTCGACCGCGTGACGGACCTCATGGACGAACTGTCTGGAAAGGGGATTCGTGATCCATTTGGAATCCCCGCTCCCTGTCGCAATGCAACCATCAAGTGTAGCGGCGCATTTCAAAATGACAAAGGGACATGATGTGGTAACATATTTTATGAAAGCTTCATTGATGCGGTGACACGCATCTTCGCAAACCCCGACTGACACCTCAACGCCCTGACTTTCCAAAAAACCCAGTCCGCTGCCCGTAACCCTGGGATCAGGATCTCTCATGCCGGCGACAACCCGTTTGATCCCACTCTCAAGGATTGCCTCAGTGCACGGCGGCGTGCGGCCCGTATGATTGCACGGCTCCAAGCTCACATAGAGTGTGGCCCCTTTGGCCTTGCCCTCCGCGTCATTGAGGGCATGAATTTCGGCATGGGGGCCGCCTGCTGCCTGGTGGAAACCTTTACCAATAACCGTGCCGTCCTTGACAATGACTGCACCCACCATCGGGTTGGGAGACGTCCAGCCCCGACCCTGTTCAGCCAACTCAAGGGCCATTTTCATAAAGGTTTCGTCCACGACTAAAGACCTTGGGCCTGCCGCCTCAATTTCGGGGGCAGCTACGGTTATTTCCTTGGAGCGTCGAGTATGTCCTTCAGTTCGGCCATGAAGTCATTGACGTCCTTGAATTCCCGATACACAGAAGCAAAACGGACATAGGCTACGTCATCCAATTCATGGAGTTTCGTCATGATGCGTCCGCCAACAACCGAGGAAGAAATCTCTTTTTCTCCCATCTCCTGAAGTTCCCGTTCCAGTTCGTCGACGAATTCTTCGAGGGTGTTTATGCTGATATTTCGTTTTTGACAGGCCTTCTGTATCCCGGCAAGGACTTTGCCCCGATCAAAGGTCTCTCGCCTGCCATCCTTCTTGATCAGGACAAGGGGCAACTCCTCGATCCGTTCATAGGTCGTAAATCGGTGGTTACAAAGCAGGCATTCACGCCGACGCCTGACTGCATGCCCTTCCTTCGTCATCCTGGAATCGATAACCTTGTTGTCTATCTCACGGCAATATGGGCATTTCATGTCCTAACCTCTATTCCGTTTGGGTTAAGCAACAAAAGGCTTCAAGCTCCGTCGACCCGGATGAGAGTCACCCCGGCAGCTTGCAGCATTTCCTCCGTCATGGAATCTGCATACCCTTCTTGATATACTACGTCACCAATACCGGCGTTGATAAGCATCTTCGAACAGATAGAGCAGGGGAGGTTAGTGCAGTAAAGCGTGGCTCCTTTGATAGAAACCCCGTGATAGGCAGCTTGAATGATGACGTTTTGTTCTGCATGAAGCCCACGACACAGTTCGTGTCGTTCACCTGAAGGAACCCCCAATTCCTCACGCAGACAGCCAACCTCGAGGCAATGAGCAAGCCCTGAAGGCGCCCCGTTGTAGCCTGTGGCAAGAATCCGTTTGTCCGTTACAGCGATTGCCCCGACCTGGCGGCGGAGGCAAGTAGAACGCTTGGCCACCAGAAAGGCAATATCCATAAAATATGTTTTCCATGAAGGCCGGCTCATTGCTCTACCAATAAATCCGAAGCACGAAATCCGAAATCCTAAACAATATCGAAATTCAAATTCTCTAATGTTCTAAACGTTTCTGTACAACGCTACTGTCTGTTTTGATCATTTGAATTTTGAGAATTTGGTCATTGTTTCGATATTCGATATTCGATATTCGAATTTCGAGTTTAAGTGGGCTTCCAATGTCCACCCTTTCAATCAAAGCAGCGCCTGGCGGCTGCAGTCGGAGGGGATCTAAGCGTTCCCCCCCCATCGTCAGTCCTGAGCGTAGAGTGGAAACTTCTTACACAGGTCCTGTACGGTTTTCCTGACACGGCGAATCGTCACTTCATCTTGCGGGTCGCGCAGCACCTCCGCAATGAGAGATGCAATCAAAGCCATTTCAGCCTCTTTCATGCCGCGTGTCGTTACCGCAGGGCTACCCAGACGAATCCCGCTTGTGACAGATGGACGGCGGCTTTCAAACGGTATGGTGTTCTTGTTAACCGTAATCCCAGACTCATCCAAAGCCTTCTCAGCGTCCAGCCCTGTAATCTCGACATCCCTGAGATCCAGTAAAAGGAGGTGGTTGTCCGTGCCGCCGGACACGAGCTTGAAGCCCGCTTCGAGGAGATGCTGGGCCAAAGCCTTGGCGTTTGTTACTGTTTGGCGTTGATAGGCCCTGAAGTCATCTGAGAGGGCGAGTTTGAAAGCGATGGCCTTGGCCGCTATCACGTGCATCAACGGCCCCCCCTGGATCCCTGGAAATATCTGGCTGTTGAGCGCTTTGCCATGTGCTTCCTGTGCCAGGATGAAGCCTCCCCTCGGCCCTCGCATGGTCTTGTGAGTCGTGGAAGTTATCATATCTGCGTGAGGGACCGGCGAGGGATGCACCCCCGCTGCAACCAAGCCCGCGATGTGCGCCATATCTGCCAAGAGGTAGGCATTCACGGAATGGGCAATGTCTGCAAAGGCGGCAAAATCGATGATCCTTGGATATGCACTCGCCCCGGCAACGATCATCTTGGGGCGATGCTCCTCTGCGATAGCACGTACTTGGTCATAGTCGATTGTTCCGGTCTTCTCATCAATCCCGTAGGAGGCAACATTGAACAATCGGCCCGAGAAACTGACAGGGCTGCCGTGGGAAAGGTGGCCCCCGTGTGAAAGGTCCATTCCCAAAATCGTATCTCCGGGCGCCAGGTAAGCAAAGTAGACCGCCATGTTGGCCTGGGTTCCAGAGTGGGGCTGTACGTTAGCATAAGGGGCGTTGAAGACTCGTTTCGCTCGCTCAATGGCCAGCTTCTCTGCGATATCGACGTACTGGCAACCTCCATAATAACGGCGGTCCGGATACCCTTCAGCATACTTGTTGGTCATCACACTGGCCTGGGCAGCCATGACTGCCGGGCTGGTGATATTCTCCGAAGCCACCAGTTCCAGCTTGTAGGTCTGTCGCTCAAGCTCCAACTCTATGGCACGAGCAATCTCGGGATCAGCCTGTCTTATGATTTCAAGCTCAGCCTGAATAGTACTCTGTTCACTCAATATCCATCTTCTCCACGCGGCGTTGGTGACGCCCCCCTTCAAAAAGGGTTTCAATCCAAGTATCGACGATTTGCATGGCGAGCGCGTCACCGATCAATCGGCCGCCCATGACGAGTATATTGGAGTCGTTGTGGCGTCTGCTCATTATGGCTGAGAAAAGATCGTTGGCCAGCGCAGCCCGTGCACCGCGAAATCGGTTTGCGACCATGGACATTCCGAGCCCTGTCCCACAGATCAAGATGCCGCGGTCAAAAGAAGCATCTGATACCTTGGCTGCTACTGCTTTTCCGTAGTCTACATAATCCACGGACTCTTCACTGTACGTCCCGGCGTCTTCCACTTCAATACCCCGTTCGCGGAGATGAATAATCACCTTCTCCTTCATGTGATAACCCGCATGATCAGACCCAATAATTGTCTTCATCATGAAATAACCTTGAGGGTTTTGTGTTCGGGGGGTGTGGTGTCCAGAGACTTGTCTCGCAGGCCTCTGCTCAGAGGTTGTTTATGGATGGACACGATGGGGTTTGGGAGGCTGCTTGAGCCTCCCAAACCAGGGACTCGGCCCCCCTGTTTCAAGAATGTTCTTTTATATAGTTGATGGCATCTTGAACCGTCTGGAGTTTTTCTGCCTGATCATCAGATATCTCTATGTCAAAAGCTTCTTCCATCGCCATGATCAGCTCAACCAGATCGAGTGAATCTGCACCAAGGTCATCCACAAAAGACGCCTCCTGGACAACCTCATCCATTTCAACGCTTAGCTTGTCAACAATGATGTTTTTTACTTTTTCTTCAACTGACACGTGCCGTCACCTCCTTCATTCTAAGATTCTTGATTGTTGTCTATCAATAATGGTTCTCCACTTTGTACCTCTTGCAGCAGGGCGAAGTAGGGGCCAAAACCATGAGGCCCGGGGCGAAAGGCAGAAATTGTGTTGTCATTCCCTGCGCCTTATGCCCATCCTTTCGCCTCACATATACATGCCCCCATTAACATGGATAACCTGTCCTGTAATATAAGAAGCCTCCTCCGATGCAAGGAAGGCTACCACCTCGGCCACGTCTTCGGGCCGGCCCATGCGTCCCAGCGGAATCTGGGCCAACATGGCTTCCTTGACTTTTTCAGAAAGCTCGGCCGTCATAGACGTTTGGATGAATCCGGGCGCCACTGCATTCACTGCAATCCCTCTCGGGGCGAGTTCTCTTGCCACCGTCTTGGTGAGGCCAATTAGACCGGCCTTGGACGCGACGTAATTAGCCTGTCCGGCATTTCCCATCACACCGACCACGGACGCCATGTTGATGATACGCCCAGACCGCTGCCTCATCATCGTCTTTGCCGCAGCCTGCATACAATAGAAAGCCCCTTTCAGATTGATATCCAGAACCCGGTCCCAATCTTCTTCCTTCATGCGAACCAACAACCCGTCCGCGGTGATGCCTGCGTTGTTTACCAGCACGTCCACCCGGCCGGATTCTTCGACAATCTGGTTGAAAAGCGCTTGCACATCTTCCCGGGAGCTGACGTCTATGCGGATAGCCCGAGCACTTCCGCCGGCAGCCACGACGAGCCTTTCGGTTTCTTCCGCATCTGTGCTAACGGTGGCGGAGTAATTGAAATATATCCTGGTATCAGCGTCGGCCATGCGAAGCCCGATGGCACGGCCGATACCTCTTGACCCTCCGGTGACTACTACGACACGCTTGGCATTGTCAGTCATTGTGGTTCCCGATGTCTGCGGGCATCCTGATTAGACACCTGCTTTTCTACAATGAAACCCTGGGGTTTTTTTGACTGGTTTGCACATGTTTGTGGTAGGGCATCTACACTTCCTCAGTTTTGATGACAGGTCGCCCCTTATAGTAGCCGCAAGCCTGGCACACATGATGCGGCAACTTAGGCTCGTTGCACTGGGGGCATGTCGTGAGGTTGGCTAGGGTCGCCTTCTGATGGCTTTGTCGCTTGCCTCGTCTGGACTCTGTCGCCTCAATTGACTATAAACTGACACCATAAATTCATGCACATGAAGCAAAAACAAGTCTGTAACCTATTAGTATTTCGTACATTTTTTGTGGGAGTGCCACAAAAAATAAAAAAGAAGTGCCCTAATATAGACAAAAAGAGGCTTTTGTCAAGCCCTTTACGTCTCCTTTTTCCGTGTTCGGTTCATAGCACCAGGCCGCCTCTGCCGGCTGTCGGCCAACAGTCTCAACACGAGGCGCTCACACCTTGTCCGGGAGGTTCGTTTATGTTATAGTCCCAACCCCAGACGTGGAATGTGTGGCCGCACGGAAAGACACAGCGGATTTCGAACACGAACCAAAGAGGTGCTTTATGTCTCGCATACCTGCCGTAGCCAATATGTTCTATCCCGGTGAAAAGAGCCGTTTGG